>JAGLDW010000522.1 GCA_023145395.1 Lentisphaeria bacterium
CTTTTTCAGCCTTTGAAGAGGTGGGTTTGGACAATGTCGACGAGGTGCTTGAAGCAGGGATGCGCTTCCGTGAAACGGTCTTGTCCCACGGTGGAAGCGTCCATCCCATGGAGCTGTTTAAGATGTTCCGCGGGCGCGCGCCGGAAACCGATGCGCTGTTGAGGCACAACGGCCTTTCTGCCGCCCGCCCCTGACGGGGCTGTGGTTGTAGAGATCACATGGTGTAGAGATCGCTTACCTGAGCGCAGCGAGGGAAGCGATGCCGTGCGCCGGAGCAACATGTGCCATTTCGCTACACTTTAAAATCGGCTGAGTCTTCCCATCAGATCTCTCCGATTCCCGGAACCTCCACGTCCTCCACGGGGCACTCCTCGATGGAGGCGAGAAACAGGCGGCCATACCACTGGTTGCGGACGCGGCTGTCGAGAATCGTCACCATTCCATAATCGCTCCCGCTACGGATCAGTCGGCCCACGCCCTGCCGGAACTTTAGCACCGCCTCGGGGAGCGAATATTCCTTGAACGGGTTTCCGCCGCGCGCCTCGATCGACTCGAACCGCGCTTGGATCAACGGGTGGTCGGGCACCGAGAAGGGGAGGCGGGTAATAATTACGTTGCTCAGCGCCTCGCCCGGCACATCGACCCCCATCCAGAAGCGGTCCAGCCCGAACAGCACGCCTGCCTCGTGGTCACGGAATTTTTCCAGCATCCGCTTCGGCGGCAGGCCGGTGCCCTGCACCAAGAATCCGTAGCCCTCCTCCTCGAAACCAAAGCGCAGCTCGTCGGCCACCTTCCGCATGAAGCGCGAGTTGGTGAAAAGCACGAACGCCCGTCCGCGGCTCTCATCCACAAAATGCCGGATCGCCGTGGCGGACGCCGCTTCGAAGTGGTCTGCGGACGGGGGCGGCATGTTGACTGGAATCTGGATCTGCATCTGCCGTGCATAGTCGAACGGCGACCCGACCCGTAGCTCGGTGCACTCCTCCGCGCCGACGCGGTGGCGGAAATAGCCGAGGTCGCTGCCGACCGCCAGCGTGGCGCTGGTCATCACCACGCACGGAACCGCCTCGAACAGCATTTCGCGCAGGATCGGGCCGACATCCACCGGTGCCGAATAGAGTACGGCCTGTCTGCGCCTCCCTTGAATCTCAACCCAGTAGACCTGAGCTTCGAGGGATTGTTTAAGGAACGATTCGATCGTATCGCGCAGTTCCAGCCCGC
>JAGLDW010000523.1 GCA_023145395.1 Lentisphaeria bacterium
TCGCCGTTCTGGAGCTGGGTTTCACCGTCGTGGTCGGCCACGACCACGGACCAGGTTCCGGTGCCGGGATTGGGAACCGTGAAGACCGATTCGCTATAGTGGTTGTAGGCATAGCCGGAATAGATTCCATAGGTGGGGCCTTTGGGCAGGTTGCCGTCTTTGCGCAGATAGAAGCGCGGGTCGCCCGTAGCCACATCGACCAGTCGCAGTTCCACAGCCCCCGTGCCGTTGGTGACGTCGAAGCGGTAGAGGTTGTCGGCCTCGCCGGCCTCGTAGGTGTCGGAGACCGAGAGGCTGCCGCCGAGCGGGAGGTCGCCGAGGTGGGGCACGACCTGCTCACCAAGACTGTACAGAATGGCGCTGGAGCTTCCGGTGCCGATCCAGCTGGCGGTGGGGTTTTGCCCGAGGCTGGCGACCATCAGGTAGTAGGTGCCCGGCGGGATGGTGGAGGCACCGCTTTCGGGTAGCAGAATATAGTGTTCGTCATCCGGCTTGGCCAGGCGCGGCATCTGGCTGATGTTGGCGCCAGGTGAATAGGTTGCATGTTGGGACATGCTCCAGGTGGGCACGTGCGCCTCGCGAATGTAGAGCGTGGTTTCGCCAAGAGTGTTTTCGAGTTTCACCTTCCAGTTTGCGGTGTCGGGGGGGATCTCGATCTTGAAATACCGCACGTCGCGAGCCGGCAGGTTGTTGACCGGCGTACTGCTGTTGAACGCGATCGCCTGCGGCTCGTAGGTCATGCCAACACCGATGGCGCTGCTGACGAAGCTGAAGGTCGAGGTGACTGTGGTCGAGGTGTTGTAGAAGCCAATGTAGTATTCGCCGGGTGCGCTGAGGGGGCGGTCGATGCCCATGGAAAGCAGGTATTTTGGATACACCTGCGCGCCATCGGAGGTGTAGCTCCGGTGCGTCCAGTCGACGCCTTGCGTCGACCATTGCTTGCCGCTTGGCCACGAGCCGTAGCTCCACGGATAGTACCATCCGGAAACGGATGATTCGGGAAGCTCGTCGCGCCGAACATACATCCGGGGCCGACTGCCGCTCCATTGCGTGGTGCGCAGTTCCCAGCCGATCACGTCCTCGCCGCCGATCTGGAGAGGCGCCTCGACCTTGTAGAAGATCCAGGACTCCGGGGGAATCACAACACCAGACTCGCCGCCGTGGTCGAAGTCTATGTCAGTGGTGCCGGAGGTGATGATACGCAGGGTATACGAGCCTGCCTCAATCGAAGCAGCGGCGCGCGAATCGTTAACCATCAACGACCAGGTTCCGGGTGTGGGCTCGGACATGCTGATGATCGTGGTGTCCGTGAACTGGTAGCTGTGTCCCGAATAGGAGCCATAGCTGGTGCCGTTCGGAAAGTGGGTATCGAGACGCAGGTTCATTTCCGGGCTGCCGACACGGTCGTCGAGCCGGATTTCCATGGCCAGCACGCCGGGGGGTACCGTGAATTGGTAGCGGCGGATTTCGCCCTTGCCGTAGCTTCCGGCCTGCGTTGTTTCACCGGGATTGACCAGGGTTCCGATGTTGGTATAGGAAGCCGTTCCGTGGCTGCGCAACGTGGCGCTGGCCGTGCCGGTGCCAATGGTGGAGCCGGAGGGCGACTGCCCTTCGGAGACGACCATCAGGTAGTAGTCACCGGCCGGGATGGCGGTCTGCCCGCTTTCGGGCAGAAGCGTGAAGTGTTCGTCGCCAGAAGTTTGAAGGCGGGTCATGGTACTGAAATTAAGGCCGGGGGAGGTTGTCGGCGAGGAGTTCACCTGCCAGGTCGGTACACGCGCTTCGCGGATGTAGAGCTGGCTTTCGCCGGAGGTATTGTCGAGCTGGACGCGCCACGAGGGCGTGTTGGGGGGTATTGTAACTTTGAAATATTCCACGCCGCGCGCGGGCAGTGCCGTGACGGGCTGGCTGCCGCTGAAGGCGATGGTCGCCGGCTCGTAGGTCATGCCGGTGCCGATGGCGCTGCTGGCAAAGCTGAAGG
>JAGLDW010000524.1 GCA_023145395.1 Lentisphaeria bacterium
TGCGCGAAAACACGGTGGTGGTGTTCATGTCCGACCATGGGCGCTGCCTGGGCGACCACTGGATGGACAACATGCCTCCCGCGCATTTCGACGAAGTGCTGCGCGTTCCTTCCATCTGGCGCTATCCCGCTGGCGTGGATGCTGGTGTGACGAGCGATGCCTTGGTGTCGGCGCTGGACTTTGCTCCGACGATTCTGGACCTGGCGGGCGTGCCGGTCCCCGAGGGCGCCGTCCCCCCGAGTCCGGAGTGCGAGCGGCAGCGTCCCCCTCTGCCGGGAAAATCACTTGCGCCGCTTCTGTCGGGCGAGGTGGATTCCGTTCAGGACTCGGTCGTCTGCGAGTTGGACGAGGACTATCTGGGTCTGCAACTTCGCACACTGGTCACCCAGGATGCCTGGCTGACGGTCTACGGCGGCGATCGGGAGCATGGCGAACTCTTCGACCTGCGCGAGGATCCCAACCAGCTCCACAATCGTTGGGGCGATCCCGCCTACAGCGAGCTGCAGAGCGAGTTGCAGGCGGAGTTGATGTACCGGGTGATCGAGACTGGCAGCGCTCTCCCACGCAGACTCTCCCATGCGTAGCGCGCGCCCTCGGCGGCTCGGGACCTCCGGGACCGAGGGCGTTCTCCCGTGCACTCGCGGTCCGGGGACGTCCCGCACCACCTACCGCGCGCCCTCGGTGGCTCGGGGCCTCCGGGACCGAGGGCGTTCTCTCTTGACCGCCTGTTGCCGGAGTGTATTTTCTCTACCCCTGTGTTGCGGCATCTGAAAGTTTCTTGTCCATACATTGTCCCGGAAAGATCGATCCATGAACATTTCTTCCGTTCGCCACGTCTTCGCACTCATTTCGTTTCTTCTTCTAGGCACTTGTCTTTCGCGAGCGGACGTGAGTCTGCCCAAGATCTTCGGCAATCATTCCGTGCTGCAGCGTGGCGAGCCGATTGCAGTGTGGGGCAAGGCGGACGCTGGCGAGTCGATCCGCGTTCAACTCGGGGAGGCTGCGGCCGTCTCGACGACGACGGCTGCGGATGGCATATGGCGCGTCGAGCTGCCTGCTCGTGAGGCGGGCGGCCCCTTTGTTCTCATGATCGAGGGCAAGAACACTGTGCGTTTCGAGGATGTGCTGATCGGCGAGGTCTGGCTCTGTTCGGGACAGTCCAACATGGCGATGGCGGTGGCAAGCTCGCTCAACTTCGCGGAGGAGAAGGCGGCGGCCAACCATCCGGAGATCCGTCACATCACCATGGCGCGCGTCGCGGCTTCGACCTCGCAGGACGATGTGACCACGGACGGCTGGAAAGTCTGCTCTCCCGACACCGTTGGCGGCTTCTCCGGCGCCGCGTATTTCTTCGGGCGCAAACTGCACGGCGAGTTGGGCGTGCCGATCGGGTTGATCAACAGCTCCTGGGGAGGCACCCGCATCGAGCCCTGGACATCGCGGGGTGGCTTCGAAGGCGTGAAGGAGCTGGCGGACATTGACCTTGCCCTGCGGAAGCAGGATCCGGCCGACCCTCTGCACAAGGAGCTTCTGTCCGAGCATTTGAAGGCGGTGGAGGCTTGGCTGGTGGTGGCGCGCGAGGCGCTGATTGCGGAAACATTCATCCCGAAGGCACCCGTTTTCCCAGCGGCATTGCTTCCATACAGCACGCGTTCGCAGCCAACTGCGCTGTACAACGGCATGATCCACGCGTTGGTGCCCTACGGGATTCGCGGGGTGACTTGGTACCAGGGCGAGTCCAACCACGGCGAAGGCATGCTCTACTACCACAAGATGCGCGCGCTGATCGGCGGCTGGCGCGTTCTGTGGAACAAGCCCGATCTACCCTTCTACTTCGTGCAGATTGCCCCCTACAAATACACGAGCGCCTTCGATGTCTTGCCGACATTCTGGGAGGCGCAGGCTAGGAGCGCGACCATTCCCGGCGCGGGCATGGTGGTGATCAGCGATGTGGGCGACACGCAGAACATTCATCCAAAGAACAAGCAGGCGGTGGGGATGCGGCTCGCGTTGCAGGCGCTCGCGCGAACCTACGGGCGGGATGGTCTCGTCTGCTCTGGGCCGGTGTTCCAGGAGATGAAGGTCGAGGGAGCGAGCCTGCGTTTGCGCTTTGCGCATGTGGCTGGTGGATTCGTTTCGCGCGCTGGCGAGCCGTTGTCGCATTTCGAGATCCACGACGCCGACGGCTTCGAGTTTGTCGCGGCCGCTGCTCGGATTGATGGGGACGAGATTGTAGTAACGGCGCCGGGTGTGACCAAGCCAGTGGCGCTGCGTTTCGGCTGGCACAAGTTGGCCGTGCCAAACCTGATGAACAAGTCGGGGCTGCCCGCATGGCCGTTCCGCGCGGGGACGCCCCCAAAACTGGACAGTCTCAAGCGCGTTCCCGCCGCCGCCGAGTACACACTTGTGTATGATCTGGACCTCAAAAAACTGGCCCGGACAATTCACTATGACGTGGACAACCGGACGAAGATCACTGTGCCATTTGATCGCATCGCCTACTTGCTGGAGTTGCGGAGGAGCGGTGAGGGTGCCGAGTATCTGTTTGTGAGCATGGATGCCTTCACGGAGGATCTGGGAAAGATCGGCATTCCCGCCATCGCCTCGAAGGCTCATTTCCAGATGCGGGTCACGAACATGGACGTGTACACCAACTCGGAGGCTGTGACTGCGGGCACGGCATTGACCGGCAATATCGAGTTCTGGCCCAACAACTACTCCGCTGAGAACTCCGCCAAGATCCCCGGCGCGTCCGCAACGCTGTGGGATTTTGGGGATGCCGCAAAAGTGCCCGTCGATGGCTATGGGTGCATGCAGGTGCACAATTTCGCGGCTGGTCAGACTCTCTTTGCGATCAATGCCTGGAAGACGGCCGCCAATGCCGACTTGGGCATCGGCAACAGCACTGCGCCCCAGGGTAGTGCTGCGAAAACACGCGATTGGACGTTCATGCACAACGCAAACCAGTACCAGGATCGTCGCCTGCGCGTCTTCGTCCGTCTGAGGAAATGAGGTCGGGGTGCAGGGGGATGGCATTGAGGGTGGCCCGCCAGAGCCTCGCCCTTGGTTTGTGAATGCGCGCTTTGTGTGGGCGCATCGCGTTTCTTGGAGACAGGTCCCCGTGACAGGACATGCCAGACACACCTCGGGCTGTGTTGCATGAGTGCCCACCTGGGTCTTGCGAGAGACGGGCAGGTCGAACAGGTCTTGTCCCACCGCTGCTGCCTTGCTCGGTGGTGGCTTCCCGTGCGCGAGAGAGTATCTTAGGACGCGTCGTCGTGTGTGTTCGTTCCATTTCACCTTTTTTTCGCCGGAATCCCGTCCATGAGCAATCCAAACACATCGAGCGCGGTGTTCTCGAGTGAGGCATGCCATCGTGAATGGCTGGCCTCGCAATCCGCTCTGCCAGGCGGCTTTCGGGTCGGCACAGCCTCCCTGACCTTCACTCCAGTCGAAGTGTCGAAGTCGGTGCAGATGAATCTGACGCTGCTCGTTCTGGACGAGCCCACCGAGGATTTTGCCGCCGTGTTCACGAGCAATGCGTTTCCCGGCGCGCCGGTGCGGATCGGTCGTTCGCGCCTTGGGGGGCGGCTGGGTGCGATTCTCGTCAACAACAAGATCTCGAACGTGTGCGCGCCGGAGGGTGTGGCCGTTTCAGAGCGGCTATGTGCCGAGACGGGTGCGCTGCTGGGGATGCGGAGCGAAGAGGTGCTTCCGTCCTCCACGGGCGTGATTGGCTGGCAGCTTCCCGTGGAGCGCATGATCGAGACCCTGCCCGCCGCTGTCTCCTCTCTCCAGAGCGTGAGCGTCCTGCCGGCGTCCGAGGCAATTATGACCACGGATCTGTATCCGAAGGTCCGGCGTGCGGACGTGGGAGGCGGCTCCATCGTGGGGATCGCAAAGGGGGCGGGTATGATCGAGCCGAATCTGGCCACCATGCTTGTCTATATTCTCACCGATCTCGCCGTTCCGCGCGAAGCGTTGCGCGAAATGCTGCCGCTGGCCGTCGCGGAAAGTTTCAACGCGATCAGCATTGACAGCGACCAAAGCACGTCCGACACCGTGGTGTTGCTGTCGAGCGGGCGGGTTCCTGTGGAACACGAGGCCTTTTTCGTGGCGTTGCGGGACGTTTGCGCTCGGTTGGCGGAGGATGTGGTGCGCAATGGCGAGGGAGTCA
Organism: Lentisphaeria bacterium; assembly: GCA_023145395.1. Lineage (GTDB taxonomy): Bacteria > Verrucomicrobiota > Lentisphaeria > Oligosphaerales > Lenti-02 > JAGLDW01. The sequence continues at coordinate 4,178 of JAGLDW010000524.1, forward strand.
AGCACGTGATGCGGGTGTCCGTGTCGGGCGCGCCGAGTGTGGCGGTGGCCAAGGGCGTGGCCAAGTCCGTCGTGAACTCTCCGCTCTGGCAATGCGCCGTGTGTGGAAACGACCCGAATGTGGGGCGGCTCGTCTGCGCGGCGGGGAAGTATCTGGGAACCGAGCATCCGGAGATCGACGTGGATCACTGCACGATGCGGCTGGGCGGCTGCACCGTGTTTTCGGATGGTGCTTTTCATCTGGATCTGGGGTTGGAGGAGCCGCTTTGTGCGCACCTGAAAGCGGCGGAGATGTACAAGAGCGCGCCACCGGACCGCAATGGGATCTTCACGCCCCCCGTCTGTTGGCCCGCGCACGAGCGTCGAGTCGAGATCGAGATCGACCTCGGTGTCGGCGCGGCGTGTTTCGCCGCTCTGGGCGGAGACCGCACTCATGAGTACATCAGCGAAAATGCGGATTATCGCAGTTGATGAAGCCACGAGAACCCATATCACGGTGCACGCATCCTGGGCGGCTCACGG
>JAGLDW010000525.1 GCA_023145395.1 Lentisphaeria bacterium
GTTCGCAGTGGGCGGCTCACGGGCCGTTCGCCCTCCAGGATTAGGAAGGAGAGAATCTGATGGAATCTCCATCTGACATTGCGTTGATCACGGGCGGATCCCGCGGAATCGGGGCGGCTATCGCCACCCGTCTCGCTGAGGCGGGGTTTGATATTTGGTTGAATTATCGTCGCAATCACGAGGCCGCCGAAGAAGTGGCCAAACGGGTGCGCGAGTGCGGTCGGACGTGTCGTCTGATTCCCTTTGACGTGTCCCGGCGCGAGGATGTGGACGCGGCGCTTGAGCCCCTGCTCGAGGAGGCCGTTCCCGCAGTTCTGGTCAACAATGCGGGGCACACGGCCGACACGCTGCTGCCGCTGATGGGGGATGAGGAGTGGCAGGGAGTTCTCGATGTGCATCTCGGTGGTTTCTTCTATGTGACCCGTGCTGTTGTCGGCTTGATGATGCGCCGACGGCGTGGGCGCATCGTGAATATTGTCTCCGCGTCTGGGCAGGCTGGGATGGCTGGACAGGTCAACTATTCGGCGGCGAAGGCGGGCTTGATCGGTGCGACCAAGGCGCTGGCCCGCGAAGTGGCCGCCCGCGGGATTCTGGTCAACGCCGTGGCGCCGGGTCTGGTGGAAACGGACATGGTGCAGGAGATCGACTTGGAGGAGTTTGTGAAGCTTGTGCCCTTGGGTCGCATGGGCACCTGCCGCGAGGTCGCGGGAGCGGTGGCATTCCTCTGCTCCGAGGAGGCTGGCTACATCACCGGGCATGTTTTGAATGTGAATGGCGGGGTGTACATGTGATGGGACGGCGGTTGGGCAGCATGCACAGAGTCGCGATCACCGGCGTGGGTGTCGTGTCTTGTTTGGGGTTGGATCTAGACACGATCGCGGATAGGCTGCGGCGTGGCGAATCGGCTGTGCGCATTGATCCCGAGCGGGTGAAACTTGGCTTCCGCAGCCCGTTGACCACGTCTCCTCCACCGATTGACTACAGCGCCTACTTGGAGCGCAAACCGCGCAAGACCATGACCGAATCGAGCAGGCAAGCCTACGTGGCTGTGCGGCATGCGCTGGCAGACGCCTCTCTCGATCCCGAGGAGGTGGCGAACGACCGCACAGGCCTCGTGTTCGGTAGCGATTCGAGCTGCAAAGCAGCCATCGAACAGGTGGACTTACTGCGCGAGCATGGGACGACGGGGGTCATCAGCAGCGGACATGTCTTTCGTGCTCTGACATCGAACGTGACCATGAATCTGAATGTTCTGCTCAAGACACAGGGCGCGAGCTGGTCTCTGGGCTCTGCCTGCAGCAGCGGAGGCCACGCGATCGGACAAGCGGCGGACTTGATCCGCCTCGGCCGTCAGGACCGGGTGCTTTGCGGCGGTGCCCAGGAGATCAACTGGGAGTCGATGTGCAGCTTTGACGCTCTGGAGGCGTTTGCCACGGGAAATGACGATCCGGGGGCCGCTTGCCGTCCCTTCGATCGAGACCGCAACGGCCTGGTTCCCGGTGGCGGAGCGGCGGCGTTGGTGCTGGAGCGGTACGATCTTGCCGTGGCCCGTGGCGCACGCATCTGCGGAGAGGTGTTGGGGTACGGCTTCTCCTCCGATGGAGAACGCATCTCGATTCCGTCCGAAGACGGCATTCGCAGAGCGATGGAGGGGGCGCTTGCGGATGGCGAACTGACTGTTGGCGCGATCGACTTTGTCTGCGCTCATGCAACGGGCACGCAGGCGGGGGATGGAGCGGAAGCCCGCAATATCCGTACTCTTTTCGGTGACGCGCATCGTCCGGCCGTGTGTTCGCTCAAGGGTGCGGTGGGGCACGAGCTCTGGATGGCGGGCGCCTCCCAGGTCGCCTATTGCGCGATCATGGCGCGCAAGGGGTTCACGGCGCCGTCGGTGAACTTCGCCACGCCGGACGAACACAGCGCAGGTCTGAATATCCTGACTGAGGCGCTTCCGCGTCCCCCTCGCACCGTGTTGTGCAACGCCGCTGGTTTTGGGGGCACCAATTCCTGCTTGGCCATCCGGTTCGGGGAGTGAGTATGCACGAGTCTGGAGGCCGGGGAAAATCCGTGGTGATTGGCGGTGGCATCGCCGGCATGACCTGCGCGCTGCTTCTAGCGCGCCAGGGGATGCAGGTCACACTCGTCGAGCGCTCGCGGCAGCTCGGCCCCACCGTGCGCGGTTTTTCACGGGGAGGCCTCTATTTCGAGTCCGGGTTTCACTACGCGGGTTCCATCGAGGGGTGCGGGCTGCTCCAGCGTCTTTTGGACCGGCTGGGAATATCGGATGATATCGAGGTGGCATCGCTTCCGGACGGTGGTTGTCTCGACCAGGTGTGTTTTCGCGACGATGGAAGGGGGTTCTGCTTCCCGCAAGGGTGGGAGGCATTGGAGGGCAATCTGTCCGCGCAATTTCCTGAACACAGTGATGGCATTGCCTCGTATCTAGCGGCGATGCGGCGGGTCTGGCGGCTGATGGACGACTCCTTTCCCGAACGCTCCGAAGCTCTGGCCGAGCTGCTGATGAGCGGAGAGGGGGGTACGCAGGCTGATGCCTTCGTGTCCCACGGCCTCTCCGATCCCGCGCTTCAGAGTCTGCTGAGCGCCCACAACTTGCTGTATGGCACAATGCCCAGTGAGACGTCGTTTGTGTTCCACAGTCTCGTCATTGGCTCCTATTACGAATCGATGGGCATGGTGCGCGGAGGTGGCAGAGCGCTGGTGCTGGCCTTTGAAAATGCGTTGTGCGAGGCGGGCGTGGTGGTGGTGACCGGCGAGGAGGCAAGCACAATCACGCTCGACGGAGGGCGTGTGGCTGGCATCGAGCTTGCAACGGGAGGCGTGCTGCCTGCGGATACCTGTGTGTGCAGCAGCCATCCGAGTCATTTGTTGCGGATGCTTCCCGAGCGCGCCTTTCGACCCGTGTATCGCAGCCGGATTGCGGAGTTCGCGGACACGCCGTCCGCGTTGGTGCTTTTCGCCCGCGCCGAGAAAACGGGCGTGGCGCCGGGCAATCGCATTCTGCTTGACTCTTCCTCGGGAGGCGCGGAGAACTGGCGGAGCCGCGAGCTTGCGGACAGACCTCATTTTGTGAGTGTGGCGTCCGACGACGACGCCGGCGTATCGGTGATCTGTCCGATGGGGTGGGAGGAACTGCGGAAACACGGGCTCTGCGATGCGGAGCACGAGCGTGTCGAAGACTACAGAGCGCGCAAGAAGGCGCTGGGTGACGCTCTCCTGGAATCCGTGTGCCCGCATGTCGAGGAGTGGCTTGGTCGTCTTGAGTTGATCGATGCGGCCACCCCTATTACATTCTCGGATCAATTGAACGCGCCGCACGGGGCGCTGTACGGAATCAAGCACCTGGCTTTGGACATGCCTCTGCTGCCCCGCACGCGGGTTGGGGGGCTCTTCCTTGCTGGTCAGGCGATCGTCGCCCCAGGGATCATGGGCGCTATTTGCTCGGGCTTCACGGCGGCCTCGGCCGCCACGGACGAGGTGGCAAGAAAATAGAATGCGAGACACTCGACATAGAGTTGTGATTACTGGTATGGGCGCTGTATCGCCTTTCGGTGTTGGCGTGCCCGTTTTGTGGGAGAGCCTGCTGCGCGGCGACACAGCCGTGTCCGTGTGCGAGATGCTCCAGGCCATGGAGGGGATGCGCACGCATGTGGCGGCGCTTGTGCCGGAGATCGATGCGCGGAGCATCGACCGGAAGAAGCGTCGGTACATGTCGAATATGTCCATCTACGCCACCGTGGCTGCGCGGGAGGCCTGCGCGGCGGCCGGCTTGGACGAATCCGTGCTCGCCAGTCCGCGAACGGGTGTGTGTGTCGGCTCGACAACGGGCAGCACGCAGGAGACGGAGGAGTTCTTCGAGAGCTTCGTGCTGGAGCGTTCTCTGGACTGGATGAAATCGACGCACTTCTTCAAGATCATGAATCATTCGTGCGCTTCGAATCTGGCTCAGGCGCTGGGTGTCCGGGGTCGTGTGCTGGCGCCGTCGGCGGCCTGCGCGACGGGGACGGTGGCCGCGGGCACGGCGGCGGAGGTGATTGCGCTGGGGCGTCAGGACGTGATGGTGTGCGGGGGCGCAGACGAACTGCATCCGCTCACCGTTGCCGTGTTCGACACTCTCGAGGCTTCCTCCACTGGCTACAACGAGCGTGCGGACGAGACTCCGCGGCCCTTCGACCGGGACCGGGATGGCATTGTCTGCGGAGAAGGGGCGGGTATAGTGGTTTTGGAAAATATGGAGCACGCGATGTCTCGCGGCGCGGACATTCTGGGCGAAGTGCGTGGTTTTGCCTTGAGCAATTCCCCCGAAAGCGTCGCCCATCCCTCCGTCTCCTCCATGGCGTCGTGTCTTCGGTTGGCGCTGGAGGATGCGGAAGTGGCGGCGGATGCTGTGGACTATGTGAACGCCCACGCCACCGCCACCCTGCATGGCGATGTGGCGGAGGCCTGTGCGATCGCCGAGGCGATCGGCGACGCTTGTCCGGTGAGCAGCCTGAAGGGGCATCTCGCCCACACCATGGCCGCCAGCGGTGTCCTCGAACTGATCGCCACGTTGCGCATGATGCGAGAGAATGTGGTTATACCCACAAGAAATTTGACGAATATCGACAAAAAATGTGCCGCTGTCGAGTTGCCTGTCGAACCGAGGAGCGCGGAGCTGTCCTGCATCGTGAAGAACAGCTTCGCCCTTGGCGGCGTCAACTCGACGCTCGTGGTCTGCAAAGGAGCATACGATGGATGATGCCACGGTCGTGAAGACCATCAACGAGAGTCTGGCCACGGAGTTCGAGATCGATCTGGAACGCATGGTGCCGGAGGCGCATCTGATCGAGGATCTGGAGTTCGACAGTCTGGACTTTGTGGACATGGTTGTGGTCCTGCAGAAAGCGTTTGGCGTGAAATTGCGGAACGAGCCCAAAGTGCGGGAGATCCGCCTGCTTGGAGACCTTCACAAGCTGATTCTGGAAAAGAAGCGTGAACTCGAGCAGCAGCAGTCCGAATCCTGACATCGTGAATGAATCCGCCTTGCCTGTCGAAGATCCGCCGCACCGGGCATCTGCTCCGTCGGGGTGCATGCAATGGGTGGGAGTCGTTTGCGCCACCATCTGGATCGTGGGGGCGACTGCATTCCTGACGCTGGCTGGGATTCTCGTTTTCCCGTTTCTCTTTCTGGCGCTGTGTTTGGCGAAGCGGTGGTCGACCGTGCGCTGCACGACCTTTCTGGTGTGGGTCTACGGTCGTTTCTGGCTGGCTCTGACCTGGCCCTTCACGCGTTTCGAGCGACGTGGGTTGGATTCGGCGCAGTTCGACACACCGAGCATCCTCGTTCTGAACCATCTCTCCTTCTTCGACTCGTTTCTTCTCGGCGCTCTGCCGGATTTCGCTGCCACATTCGCCCTTCGCTCCTGGCCTTTTCGCATGCCTTGGTTCCGCCCTTTCATGAATCTCGCGCACTATGTCGATATGGAGAGCCTGGCCTGGGACGAGATCGAGATCCGCGCGCGGGAGTGCTTTGCCGATGGTCGGCATTTGATGATTTTTCCCGAAGGGCACCGAAGCCGTGACGGACGCATGGGACGGTTCCACTCCGGCGCCTTCAAACTGGCATGCACATTGGGAGTTCCCGTGATTCCGCTGTGCATCCGGGGTACGGACAAGTTGCTGCCGCCCGGTCGATTCTGGCTGGCGCCGGCGAAAGTGTCGCTGACATTCCTGGAACCCATTCTGCCCACCGCGTTTTCCGGAGAGCTGGCGCATGCCGAGTTGCGTCGAGTGGTGAAAGAGCGTATTCTCGAAGCGTATAGGAAGGACGAATGACCGTGAACTGGTCCTGTTTGGAGACAGTGAGGGATGCGGCCTTTGGCCCGCCTGCGGAGATCGCAGCTTGCACGGACGCCGTGCTTGCCCGGCATGTGGCCTACTGCCATGGCAACTCGCCGTTCTACCGGAGGCGGTTCGCCGAGCTTGCTCTGCGGCCGGAGGATATCACCTGCACGGCGGATCTCGCCCGGCTTCCTCTGACGACCAAGAGCGATCTCGAGAAGTGCGGCGAGGAGTTTCTCTGCGTGCCGATGCGGGAGATTGTGGACATCTGCCAGACCTCGGGCACCACGGGACTGCCGGTGTCCATGCTGCAGACCGAGAATGATCTTCTGCGAGTGAGCCACAACGAGGCGCTTTCGTTTGACGGGGCGGGTCTGACTGCGGATGATCGCGTTGTGGTCGCCTGCGCCCTGGGACGCTGCTTCATGGCGGGCTTGGCCTATTTCGAGGGCCTTCGGCAGCTTGGGGCGACCGTTGTGCGTTGCGGCGGTGGAGCGCCCGCGCTGCTGGCCGAGGCCGTTCTTGCGCATCGTCCCACGGCGCTTGTGTGTGTGCCATCACATGCCGTTGAGCTGGCCAGGGAGCTTTCGACCCGGGGGATCGAGCCCAGGGAACTGGGGATTCACACACTGGTGTGCATCGGCGAGCCCGTCCGCCGTCCGGATCTGTCGTCGTCCGCGCTGGGTTCGCGCCTCGAGGCGCTGTTCGGTGCGCGGGTGCTGGGAACCTACGCCAGCACGGAGATGGCCACGGCCTTTGCCGAGTGTGTCGAGGGATGCGGGGGGCACGTGCACCCGCATCTGATGGCCGTGGAAATCGTGGACGAACAGGGCGTGGCGCTGCCGCCTGGCGAAGTGGGGGAGGTGGTTGCGACCCCGCTGGGTGTGACCGGGATGCCGCTGCTGCGGTTCCGAACCGGCGACATCGCCTCGCTGATCGACGAGCCGTGTGCCTGTGGGCGGAGAACCATGCGCCTTGGACCCGTGCGAGGGCGGCGCAACCACATGCTGAAGATCCGCGGCACAACCGTCTACCCGGCGGCTGTCTTCGATGTATTGCAGGAAATACCCGCCGTCCGCAACTATTATCTTGAAGTGTACGAGGACTACGACTTGTCCGATCGCGTGCGGGTCGTCGTCGGAATCGATGATGTGGAGAATGCCCCGACCACCGAGCAGATCACCCAGCGGCTGCGCGGTCGCATTCGAGTCGTGGTGGAGGTGTGCGCCGCCTCTCCCGACGAGGTGCGTTCGCGCACCATGCTTCCGGGGAAGCGCAAACCCGTGCGTATATTCGATCACCGCCAACGGCGGGAATCAGGAATGGAGAAAGTATGAAACGTTCGCTCGTGATTTTGGATGGTTGTTCTCTGACGGTGGGCGATATCGTGGCCATCGGCGTTGGGGACAAGGGCGTGGAGTTGTCTGCGGAGGCGTTGGAGCGTTGCCGTCGCAGCCGGGAGTTTCTGGAGCGTCGCGTCGCGGCCCGGCATGTGATCTACGGTGTGAACACATCGTTCGGCCCCATGTGCAATCAGATCATCGACGACGAGAACTTGCGGACTCTGCAGGTCAACCTGATTCGCAGCCACGCGGCCGGGCTGGGCGATCCACTTCCCCACTACATTGGTCTGGCCGTTCTCTGTGTGCGCCTCAACTCCCTGGTCAAAGGGTACAGCGGGGTGCGGACCGAACTGCTTGAACTGATGCGCGGCATGATCAACGCGGGGCTGGCGCCCTACATGCCGGAGTGCGGTAGTGTCGGTGCATCCGGCGATCTGGTGCATTTGGCGCATATGGCGTTGGGTATCATCGGCGAGGGGCAAATGTACAGCAAGGGCAAGCTGATGCCCGCGCGCGAAGCATTGGCCTCCGCCGGCCTGGAACCAATCGAATTGAGTTTCAAGGAGGGGCTCGCCCTGATCAACGGCACCGCGGCCATGACCGCATTGGGCGCGTTCGCCTTGTTTGGCGCCGAGAAAATGTTGAATCTAAGCTGTGTGACCGCCGCTTTCGCGCTGGAGTTGTTCGGGGGTATCGACGATGCCTACGACGCGGACCTGCACGGCCTGAAGCCACATCCTGGCCAGGTGCACGTGGCCGAGACCATTCGCAGACTCTATGCGGGCTCGCGGAACATCACCCGCAGGGAGGACATGCATGACCGGATCCGGGAGCAGGAGCAGGAAGGCGAGGTGTTCGAGACCACGATCAACGTCCAGGACGTGTATTCCATGCGCTGCACTCCGCAGGTTCTCGCTCCCGTGTATGAGTCGGTGCGGCAGGGGATTCGGACGGTCGAGATCGAGGCCAACTCCTCCAATGACAATCCCTTGGTCATCCCCGAGAAGGGCAAGGTGCTGCACGGTGGAAACTTCCACGGTCAGAGCATTGCCTTCGCCATGGATTCCCTGTGCATGGCGGCGGCCGAGATGGCCAATCTCTCGGAACGTCGGCTGAACAAGCTCTTGGACAAGAACCTGAACGAGGGCTTGCCTCCGCATCTCATCCCGGGGATTGTGGGTTTGTCCATGGGCTTCATGGGGGCGCAGTATGTGGCGACTTCCACCACGGCCGAGGTGCGGCAGTTGGCCAACCCTGTGGGCACGCTGTCGATTTCCTGCAATGCCTCGAACCAGGATGTGGTGAGCATGGGGACGGTTGCGGCGCGCAAGGCGTTCCGCGCGATCAGCGGAGCGAAGCATGTCTTGACCGTCGAAGTGCTCGCGGATCTCCAGGCGTTGTCCTTCCGCGGCGCCGATGGCATGGGCAACGCTTCGCGCAGGATCTACGACGCCTTGTCCGAGGGCTTCACACCCTACGATTGCGAGCGGGTTTTTCATGACGATCTGGTGCGCTACCGCAAGCTTCTTTTCTCGAGTCAGCTCTTCGACGATCTGAGTGTGTATTGGACGGACGGAGTCGAATGACACTTCCCATGGATGCAAGCGAGCTTGTTCCGCATGGCGAACCCGCCAGGATGGTACGGCGCCTGGTGGTGTGCGGCGAGAGCGATGGAATGGCCGTCGCGCGCATTGGCGCGGACCATCCCCTGGCGCGTCCGGATGGCACTGCGGAGGGCGCGGGCTTGTTCGAGCTGCTGGCGCAGACCTACGCCGCAGCGGGCGGATATCGCAGCCTTCATGGCGCGGAACCGATTTTGGAGGGGTTTCTGGTCAGCGTGGATCGCTTCGAATTGCACGCCCCCGTTCCGGTCGAGACCGACTTGCAGATTTCGGTGCGTCGTCTCGAGGTCGTGGCCGAGTGTCACATCATCGAGGGGGAAATCTCGGTCGATGGCGAGCGGCTGGCGGAAGGGAAACTGAAACTCTGGATCCGGGGGCCGAGTTGAACACTGTGCGGCACCAGGGCAGTCTGTTGGAGCGTTGGTTCGAGCGGACGCATGTCTGGCTTCGCGCACATCGTGCAAAGTGCTCCATTCTTGTTGTCCTGTTGGTGGCCATTCTTGGCGTCTGCAGTTGGCGTATGAGACTGGGCGAGGACATTGCAGTCATGCTGCCGGACTCGGATCCGTCGCTGGTGCGCATGTTTCGGTCGCTGCAGAACGCGCCCTTTGGACGTGCGGTCCTGGTGGATCTGGAGGCGTGCGAGGATGGCGTGGTCGAGACGCTTCCAGCCGTCGCCCAAGATCTTGCCTCGCGACTCCGTGGCGGGCCGATCGTGCAATGCATGACGGGGCCTCCGGCCAGCGCGGGGACCGCCTTCTTCGAGGCATTGTTCGCTGCCTATCCGATGCTGTTCAGCGAGGACGACGAACGACTGCTGGCACCCCTCGCGGACGATCCTGAGGCGGCGGCGGAGCGGCTTCGCGCCAGCATGCGGAAGCTCAATGGCCCACAGGGCATGGTGGAGGCCTTTTGGATCGAACGAGATCCTGCGGGCATGCGCGACGTGGTGCTGCGCAAGCTTCGGCATCTAGCCGTCGTGCCGGGCATGCGTCTGCGGGACGGGGTGTTTGTCGATGCTACGGGACGCCACGCGCTACTCGTGGCCAAGGTTGCCTTCCCCCTGACCGACGTGGCGGGCGGAGAACGGCTTTCTCGGCACATTTCGGCGGCTCTCTCGGAATTGCCGCCGGGCGTCAAGGCGCGTTGGATTTGCGGACATCGCTACACGGTCGCCAATGCGCGGGTGGTGAAGTCGGATCTGGCGCGTGTGATCTCCGCGTCGGTGCTGGGTCTGCTCATCGTCTTTCTGGTTTTTCTGCGGACGTGGCGCAGTCTTCCGTTGTTTGCCATTCCAGGCGTCGCCTTGCTGGCGGGCATTCCCGCCGTCTCCCTGTTCTTCGACCAAGTTTCCGCGATCACCGTTGGTTTCGGTGCGGTGCTGCTGGGTATCTCGATCGACTACGGATTGCATGTGTACTTTGGCCTGCGGGGCGCTGGGGATGACCAGGGGAAGCGGCTGGGCGAGCTTGCGAAGCCCCTGTTTGTCTCCGCGATTACGACCGTGGGCGCCTTTGCTGTGCTGCTGACCTCCGCACTTCCTCTGCAGCGTCAGTTGGCATTGTTTTCGACGGCGGGATTGTTGGCGGCGTTGGCATTGGCATTGCTGTGGTTGCCGAATTGGGTGCCAAGCGATCCGGGTCGTCGTCGCCTCGTTGGCATGCCGCGGCTGGACATTGGCCGGGTGGGACTCTGCGTGTGGGTGGTGGTGATGATAGTGGGCGCGGCGCTGGCGTCCAAGGTCTCCTTCGACGGCTCGCTCCAGCGGGTCGGCTACATGCCGCCGGACGTGGTGGCGGACGAGCAGGCCATCTGTCAGATCTGGGGCAACCCGCGTGGCCAGGCGTCGGTGATTGTCGAAGCACCCGATTTGGAGACGTTGCTCGAGAAGAATGAGCGTGTGTATCGCACGTTGCGGAAGGGCAGGGACGGTGGGGCGGGTGTGGTCAGCTTGGCGCCTCTGCTTCCCTCGCGGGTCACGCAGTTGGCGAATCTACAGCGCTGGCGCGCGTTTTGGCAACGCGATGGGCGGGGGGAGGCACTCCTGAAACGTCTGCGGATCGAGGGCGCGCGACTTGGGTTCACCGAGGATGCATTTGCGGAGTTCGCAGATTCGCTGGAGGGAAACGTGCCCTCGGGGACCATCGAGGACTTGGCGCGACAGGGAGCGCCGTTGTTCGAGTCGCTGCTTCGTTCGACCCCCGCCGGTGTGACGGCGGTGACATTGATGCCGGACGACGAAGCGACGTGGGCGCTTGTGGAGTCTCAGACGGGAGCGGACGGCGAGGATGTGGCAATTCTGTCACGGGCGTATTTGGGGCGGAATCTGGGCCGGGTGCTATCCCGCGATTTTCGCAGGTTTCTGGCGTTGTCGCTGACCATGGCCGTGTGCGTGCTTGCCGCGATCGTCCGTCGACCGGGGCGCATTCTTCTCGGTCTTCTTCCTGCCATGACAGGTCTGGTGGTGATGTTTGGCGCGATGGGCGCAGCCGGGTTGCCGCTAAACCTGTTCAATATTGGCGCCTGCGTGCTGGTTTTGGGCTTGAGCGTGGACTATGGAGTGTTCATGGGGCTGGCGCCGGAGCGTCGGGACCGCAGCGCCGAGACGGCTGTTCTGGTGTCGGGTCTGACGACGTTGGTTGGATTCGGCGCGCTGGTGCTGGCGCGGCATCCGGCCATGTTCTCCATTGGCTTCACCGTGTTGCTCGGAGTGGTGCCATCGCTTCTCTGCGCCTTGCTGGTGGTACCAAAACTGCGTCCGTGGATAGGCAAATGACGATGCACCATTGCTTGTATGCAACCGAATTTTTTGCGCACTGTGTGCCAGCTCCCTCCGGGGAATCCGGCTGGGACTTTGCATGGTCCTTTTGCCTGCCCCCGGATTTTGTCGGATTTGCCGGGCATTTTCCGGGGCGTCCCATTCTGCCGGCATTTCTACAGGTTGTGGTCTCCCGGATGCTAGTTGAGAAGCATGTGGGGCGGATCCTCGAAACGCATCGGATTACGAGATCCAAGTTCACCGAGCCCGTGCTTCCCAGCCGAGACATGCGCGTGCTCGGGCGAGTGGAGGACGA
>JAGLDW010000526.1 GCA_023145395.1 Lentisphaeria bacterium
CCGCTGGCGCGGGGCACGAACTGCGCAAAAATCATTGTCCCTTGGAGGGCGAGACTCCCGACGAGCCGTGCCCTGCGAACTGCGCATTGCGGACCCTCGGTCGAACCCGATAGTCGCGGGATGCCCACCCCTACTTTCGTGCCTCGTCATTCGTGTCTATTCGTGTTCATTCGCATCGTGGGTCTGCGTTCAAGAACGGTTTGGCTATGGTGTGAGGGTGCCGGCGTTGTCGAGCACCCAGGTGGAGGCGCCGGTGCGTGCCCAGAGCAACCAGCCCCTAGGCGATGTGCGGCGGACACCGATGTTGAAACCAAGTGTCTTGTTTTTTGCGAGTGAGATGCCGACGGTGTCCATCGGGATTGCCCACTCGCCGGTCCATCCTCTCGCCTGGGTGGTTGCGGTGAATGCAGTTGCAGCGGCGAGCCCATCGCCCTCCCTCGACCATACGCCTGGGTCCTTTCCCCCCTGGCACAGGCCGCGCGCGAATCCCTGGACGACGTAGGTCCGCCCCGGCTTTGCGGAGTCCGTCTGGTCTCGAAAGCAGATTTCCGCAGCGTCGGGCACCCCCCAGTCTCCGTCCAGCACGAGTTTTGCGGACTCCGCAAGTTCGACCCGGACCGCAACGAAAAGCGTGTCGCCTCGCCTGCAAACCCGGGCGGTGCAAGCCGGATTCTTCCCAAGTATCAGTTCGCTTCCCGCAGGCCATTCGTCGGGGGAGATGACTCCATCGATGGCGATCGGCTTTGGTGAGACGGTGAGACGGGCTCGTGGCTTGGCGGCGCGTGATTTCGCTTGGCCTAAACCGGGCTCGGGGGGAATGTGGAACGGTTGTATGGGATTTTCGCGCACTCCGGACTCCTCGATGATGGGCCAGGATGTGCGCAGTTTGCTCTCGAAGGGACCCATTCTCTCGATGGGGATTCTCTCAAACCCGAGTTTCCAGGCTGGCGATTCGGGTTTGAGCCGGTAGTCGTCTGCCGCCGCATCGACGAATGCAGGATCGTCGAGGACGGAATTCTGGTCGTGTCCCGCCTCGCGCCAGGCGGACCAGTTGGAGCCGCCCCCGGCGTGTTTGAAGCCGCGGATGGTCATGCGGTCGGGGCCGACTACCAGATTGCGGTCGATCGTCGTCTTGTCGAGAGGGAGCTTGCGCAGCGTGTAGAGAAATGCCTTCGGGTCGCTGTAGCAGAGGATGTTCCGCGTGGCCGAGATTCCAGTCATGCGGTAGGTCTGCTCAATGTCCACGTTGGGGAACCCCTTGTACTTGGCGTAGGCGGGAAGCTTCGAATAGACCGGCAGTTCCTCGCGGATCCTTTTCCAGAATTTTTCGGGAGGATACCAGGCGGAGAAGAGAAGCTGGTACTTTGCATCGACGACGATGTTGTTGTCGATCAGATGATCGGAGCCACCGTGGACGAAGATGCCGGCGAGGGATGTGCGGGCGACGATGTTGCCGTGGACGCGGGTCTCGCAGGTGGAGTCGTCGAGGTAGATGCCGCTGGCGTCGTAGTGGGGTTTGTACTCGTGCCCGTGTTTGCCAAACCCGATGATGTCATGGAGAAAGTTGTAGCGGATGACATTGCCCCGGCAGCGCCAGCCTGAGCTGGCTGCACATTGGTAGATGCCGCCTGTGTCGTTGGTGGCCAGATTGACGTGGCGAATGTGGTTGTACTCGATGATGGTGTCGTTGGCGTGCATAATGAAGATGCCGCCCCGGGAGTTGTCGTGGATGAGGTTGTGCGCGATGCGGTTGCCGATGCCGGTCACTCCGACTCCCCAGGCGTTCTTTTTTAGCCAGCCGAGATGGTGGATGTAGTTGTTCTCGACAACGTTGCCGGAGGGAGTGAGCTTCTTTCGGGCTTTCGCATCCCAGCCAGTGAGCGAGACCCCCGTGCCGGCACAATGGGAGATGTCGTTGCCATCGATGCGGTTGGCGTGGCCCTTCGCTACTTGCACGGCGGGCATGTGGAGGCGCGAGGAGATGCTGCGGATTGTGCAACCGGCTAGGATGCACGAGGTGCAGTCCTGCATGTAGACTGCTCGGCTGTCGGCACCCTCCAGGACCAGGCCGCGTAGCACGATGTGGCTTGTCTGCTCCAGTCTGATCAGATCCTCGAGTTTTGTCGCCGTCACCTGGCTTCCCTCGAGTGGTCTGGGTGGCCAGAAGTAGAGTGTCCAGGTGCGTGGGTCGTGGAACCACTCTCCTGGAGCGTCCAATTCCTCGAAGAGATTGCGCACGAAGTAGCGGCATCCTGCGCGCACGGCGTGGCGGGCTTTCCTCGTCATCGTCAGGATCCGTGTCCGGTGGTCCATGGAGGCGATGCCGGAGATGTTGTTGTTCCAGTTGTAGCGATCGCTGGTGTCTACTTCCCCATCCTCCAGATGGGCCCAGGTTCGCAGATCGCTCTTGCGCACGAGAATGGTGTCCTGTGGTTCATTCCCGAGTTTCTTGTAGGTGCCGATGATTTCTCCGGAGGCGTAGGCGTATCCACCGGTGTGTGGAAGTGCGGGGTCATAGTTTGGGTAGCGGGCGACGATCTGACGTTCGCCGTCTAGGAACAGCTGTCGGAATCGTCTGTTCGTGAAGCCCTGCTCCCTCGTGTCGAGCTGCAGGATCTCTCCTTTGAAAGGGGTGAAGCCAGAGAGCCTGTGGGCGCCGGTGACAACGACGGTCTCCCCGGGCCAGGATCGGTAGGTAACGGGAGCTTGCTCCGTGCCACCGTCTTGCTTGCCGAGGGTGAACGTTCTCCCCAGGCGATGCGTTCCAGCCCGTAGCCAGACCGTCGCGCCTTCGTCGAGCCGCTCCTGTCCGCGGAGTTCGCGGAGTGTGTCGCGCGCCTTCTCGAGGGTGGCGAACGGGTGGACCATGGAGCCCTCTGAGGTGTCCGCTCCCTTTGGAGAGACAAAAAGTTCGACGGGCCTGGCGGTGGCGGCCAGAGTGGCCAGAAGCAGAAGCTGCAAGACGCGGTTTGCTGTGTGTGTCAACATTTTTCTTTCCTACGCCAACTTGAGAGAATGCGCCACGTCTGTGAGCAGACGGTGCGCGTTGCCGTGGAAGTAGTCCTCGATCTCCTGCCTGCTCAGGCCTGCCTTCTCGGCCGCCTCTTTCGCTCCGCGTAGCATTTCGTAGTAGAAGAACGTGAACTCGACGGCGTGTTCGCTGTCGTGGATCGTGCTTCCGATGGCGTAGTCCTCGCCCATGAGATAGGCATATTGATTGTTGATTTCCACGGATTTTCCGCGTAGCCAGGCGATGGGTGCATCGCTGCCGAAGAGAATGCGTTTGCGGGGGAAGTGGTTGAAGGCGTACTCGAGCACGCCGGGATGGTTGACCATGGCGGTGTCGATCCAGGCGTTGGGACAGGCGGCGATGCCGTCGAGAAAACTGCGGACATTGCTCATGTAGTAGGCTCGTCCCACGTGCGCGAAGATGATCTTGGCGTTGGGATAGGCGTTGCAGAGTGCGACCATTTCGCGTTGGTTATCGAGGTCGGCTAGGCGGTTGGCACGGGGAATGTGCAGCATGATGGCCAGACCGAGTCGGTTGGCGATCTCCATCTGGGCCTCCGGCAGCATATCTGGGATCGAGACGGATTCCGCTTCCTTCCAGGTGACGAAATTACGATAGGGCTTGTAGCCGACGAGCCCGTAGTC
>JAGLDW010000527.1 GCA_023145395.1 Lentisphaeria bacterium
CCGAAAACACGTTCGTTGTCCGCTGTTTCTCCTGAATAGCGTGCGGCCTGCTCGCGATCGACTTGGGTGTCGGGAGTCCCAAAACAAAGGCAGCTGAACTCGGCCTCGGGGAGGAGTGTGCCAGCGATCTGAAGACATTGCTCGATGGTGTGCTGGCCGCCGAAGCGCAGATAGCAGCTTTTCGGGGGAAAGGTGTAGGAGTCGGGAAAACACGCGCGCTGAAAGACGTGGATGTGGGCGTCTAAGATGCGTTTGGGAAGCCACGGCTGGAGTTCTTGCTCGTAGACCTCTTGGTCTCGCGCCGTGAGTTCGATGGGGGGGGGAGTCATAGTCTGGTTTTTCCCTTTGAGATGCTACCACGCGTCGTGTCTTGTGAACATACGCGGCGGTGGCCCACAGGCAAATTTTCGCCCCTTTCTTGCATCGCTGACTTGGTAGCACTATATCCGTTTTCACTGGTCGGAAACGATCTTTTTTGCTGGTGGTAGCTGTTTCTGCTTGATTCTCGAACAAGAAAGTCGAAGGAGTCTGATCATGGGAAATCTACTGCGTGTGACGATGTCCATTCTTGTGTCGATGATCCTCGTCTCGTGTTCCCCGCCAAAAACCGGGCGCAAGAGCAAGGACTCGGGGAAGGAGAAATCGGAATCCGTCGCCAAGAGGGATAGTCAGGTTGCGAAAGCGGTCGATGAACTAATTGCGTCCAAAGGGAATATGGACCAGAGCTACAATGCCCGTTTCGCGAAGGACGACAGCAAGATTCCCATTCTCGTGTGGGCGGCCGAACACAATGATGTGGTGTCGGTCAAGCTTCTGCTGGAGAATGGCGCCGACCCAAATATCACGGTGCTGAAGCGGGCCACCAACACAGTCCTATTCACGATCTGCAAGGGAACGGAGTGGGACACGGAGAAGGATGAAAAGCGGTTTCACGCCCGGAAGAATAGCCACGAGATCTGCAGTCTGCTGATCCAGGCTGGCGCGGATGTGAACCATGCCAACAAGATTGGCGAGACGCCTCTCATGAAGGCGGCACTGAGAGGAAGAGAAGATTTGTGCATTCTTATGATTTCCGCCGGTGCTAGCGTGAACGCCAGGGGACCACTCGGAAGAACAGCGCTGCATTCGGCTGCGAAACAGGGATACTGGAACGTGGTGAAGCTGCTTGTGGAGAAAGGAGCGAGGGCGGAAATCAAGGACCAAATGCACCTGGCCGCCCTGGATCTTGCCCAAAAACGATCCGATGAGGACCTGTACAACAAGATCAGAGAGACGCTTCCTTGCGCATACAAGAATGCGGACTACGACAAGACAATCTCTTTTCTAGAGGGAATTCGTTTGAGGTGAGTGCGGCTCACGGGCCGTTCGCTCTCCAGGAGTTTGCGGTGTTCGCAGAGGTGCGGCCGCTCGACATCCAAGTGACCATGGGGAACTATGAACCAGGCTCCTGATCCATTATCCGATTTGACGGGGGAGGAGACCGATCCGAGAGAACGACGGTGCTCGCATCGGCGTTTGGCAGGATAGATTGGCATGGCTGTGGCAAGACGGCTTCTGACAAAACCACATGAGGACAATCCAATGGCGAAATCGATTTTCTCCCTCCTCGTTCTCCTCACGACGACCACACAACTGGCGGTGGCGGGTGTCTCGGCATATCCGGAGAAGCATCGCTGCACTCTCGACACTGGGCGCACGATCCGGCTTGGCGTCGCCGGCAAAG
The DNA here is from genome assembly GCA_023145395.1 of Lentisphaeria bacterium. GTDB lineage: Bacteria > Verrucomicrobiota > Lentisphaeria > Oligosphaerales > Lenti-02 > JAGLDW01. The sequence goes on from JAGLDW010000527.1 coordinate 1,724, forward strand.
CCACCTGCGAGATCGTGGTCGGGCGAAAGCCCCGTCCTGTGGTCAAGTTTGCAGCGGCTGAACTGGCGAACTTTCTCGGGCGGGTGATTGGCGAGGCGCCGGCCGTGGTGGCGCGTCGGTCGGGTGAAATCCCGGCCATCTTTCTTGGCAGTAGCGAGTGGGCGGAGGGGTGGTGCAGAGACTTGTGGTCCCTTCCTCGCGATGCATTTGTGATTCGCAGCTTTGGCGATGTGCTGTTCATCGGTGGCCGGGACGACTTGCACGTTGATCCACAACGAGATCTGCGCGGGAACTACGAACGCGCCACTCTCTTCGGAGTGTACGAGTTTCTCGAGCGGTTCGCCGGTGTCCGCTTCTACTTTCCGGGGGAGATGGGCACCATCGTCCCTGCGAATCCCAACCTGGAGGTTCCCGGCGTCGATTTGTACGAGGAGCCCGATTTCGACCAGCGTCGCATCTATGCGGGCCCCGGCAGTCGCTGGTACGAGACATTGGATAGGCGGGAGGCATCCCAGACCAGGATCCGCGTTTTCCTGCGACATCGCCAGCAGACGTTCATGATCCCCTGCTGCCATGGTCTCTCGCGACGGGTGTATGCATCCAGGTTCGCCGAAGAGCACCCCGAATGGTTCGCGCTGCTGCCCAATGGCAAGCGCGACACGGACATGGCGTTGCCGGGACACCACGGTCACCTCTGCTATCTCAGTCCCGGTCTACGCGACCAGGTCTTTCGCGAGACGGAAGCCTATCTGCTGGGCAAGCCCGCCGCGTTTGTGGGAATGCGCACAAAGTACGGTTCGGTTGCCTACGACCACAATGCCTTCCAACCGGGATATGTGGATTTGGGGCCTCAGGACGGGCTGGGTAGGAGCCAGTGGTGTCAGATGCCCGAGTGCAAGCGGTATTGGGACGAGGGCAAGCAGGGGGAACTTCTCTGGGGCATGGTCGCGGACATCGCAAACCGCCTCAAGAAGAAGGGGATCCCCGGATATGTGACCAACTTCGCCTATGGCGCGGTGCGCAATGTGCCGGAGGTGGAGCTGCCCGACAATGTCCTTGTGCAAATCTGCATCAGCGGGCCATGGAATGACCGCATCGAGTCCCAGCGCACCTACAACGACGAGCTTATCAAGGCGTGGAACCGAAAGGTGAAATCCGGCACAAAGATCTGGCTGTGGAATTATATGAACAACTACAACGGACAGGTGCCTCCCGGGGTGCCGCCGCTGAGCACGGCTATGATCGAGAACTACTATTCCAGACTGGCACCCCACATTCGCGGCGCCTTCAACGAGTCCGAGATCGACTTCTGGCTGCACAACTATCTGAACTACTACGTGTTCTTTCGCATGATGTGGGATTCGAGCACGGACGTGGCTGCAGTGGTCGAGGAGCACAATCGACTTTTGTTCGGCGCTGGCGCCGAGCCAATGGGGCGTTTTTTCTCGCGCTTGGAGGCGATCTGGACGACGAGCTTTCTAGGCGAAGTGATGGATACGCCCCTTGGTCCGCAGCGGATGAAACGTAGCGAGAGGGAGGTGTGGGAGGAGATCTACACGGACCAGGTGATGGGGGAGCTGGAGGGGTGCTTCGCCCAGGCGGAGCAGCGGGTGGAGAAAGACTCCATGTCACGGAAACGTGTCCAATTCTTCCGCGAGACATTTTTCGGCGAGATGCTGCGTGCGCGTGCCGTGTACCGTCAACGTCAGCGTGGGGTCGAGGATTTGGTTCTGAATGTGCCGTCGTTGCCAACGGGGGAGAAGATCACCATCGACGGGCGGCTCGACGAGGCGGCCTGGGCCGGCGCGGCCTGTGGCGGCATGGTTCCCTTGAAGGCCGAAGGCGTCGTGGTGCATACGACCGTACGGCTGTTGTGGACTCCGGAGACGGTCTATGTGGGTTTCGACTGCCAGGAGCCTGCCGTGGATCGTCTCTATGTGACGGAACGGAAGCGCGACGATGGAGACATGTGGAAGGATGCGGGGGTGGAGCTGTTCGTCAACGCCTCGGGCGACAGGGAGGTGTACCGTCATTTCATGGTCAATGCCCTGGGGGCGGTTTCGGATGCCGCGTGCCGTAGAATTGGCGCGGCAAAGCCGATGAGCGACTACGCCTGGGACAGTGCCGCCAAGGTGAAAACCTGGCGGAGCACGGATCGCTGGCAGGCTGAAATCGCGTTCCCCGTGCGGGAAAGCATGGGGCGCGAGCTTAAGGCCGGAGACTCTTGGATTGCGAATTTCTGCCGAAACCGAAATGTCAGTGGTG
>JAGLDW010000528.1 GCA_023145395.1 Lentisphaeria bacterium
CGCATGGTCGGTGCATGGTACTGGGCGCAGGATTCGAAACAGCGTGCTGGGTACGCACTCGACCGCGAGCTGTTCCGCGAGGGCGTGCAGAGCCAGCGGATCCGCTGGGAGGATGCGAAGAGCGCCCAGGCCTTGCACCTGACCCAGTACCTTCCCCGTCTGAAGCCCGGAGGACGCTATCTGCTCACGTTCTGGGTGCGGGCGGAGGGCATTGACGCGTGCGAGGGGCTGACAGGGTACAAGACGAGTCACTGGGGTGGACATGCCAATGTGAGCTTTGGCAGCGCGAAACAGCAGAACAACAACCAGTTCGTTCCCAAGGGCGGGTTCCGCGGCACGTTCAAATGGACCAAGGCGGGGTTCCGGATCAATGCTCCGAAGGTGTTCGATCCCGGAGCGCGCCCCTACATCCGCATGTCGTTGAACAATGCCGTCGGCACGATTTGGTTCGATGATGTCCGTCTCCGAGAAGTGGATGAAGATGGACGATTGGCCGAGGATGGTGCGGCGAAGTAGGTATTTCCGCGACGCGGGGTGGGAGAATGAATATGAGCATGGTGCGGTTTCTACATCTCCCCACGGTCGGTTTGTGCGGTTGTTCTGGTCGTGAAAGAAGGTAGAGGCTCTTGCAGAACTCCTCGTGGCTCTCGTGGGGTTATGCAGGAACCCCAGTAAAAAAACCCTCAGTTCACACGCTAATTTCCCATACTTGCTTGACTTCGCCGCTTTTTCATGTTCTTTACAGGTAATGACTTCGCCGGATGCGGAGTGGTTTGAGAGTAGTCGTCAACCGAATGTAGAAAATGAGAAAGGGAAGACACATGTCCGAGGAAGCCACGCCCAAAGCCAAGCCCGCACAGAACGACACAATGAACACTGTCCAAGTGGGAGCCGTTGTTCTGGTCATGGTTCTGGCAATCTTCATGGTTCGCTCTTTGAATGCCATCAAGGAGGAACTCAAGTCCCTGAATCAGCAGGTTGAGACGGTTGCGGCCATCTCCGGTCAATCCGGTGTCGGCAACTTTCAGCTCGTGGATGCCGATGGAAAAATCCAGTACGTGTTCCAGGCCAAACCCATGCCCGTGATGGAAGAAGGCATGTTGGGCGAGGGCATCATGCCCGAAGGCTGCCCCGTCGCCCCCAAGTAAGGCGGCAGAGACCTGACTAGAGATGCATGCGTTGCATGCGTTTGACGCACACTCTGTTCCAAGACCGGACGTTGTCCGTTGGAGGAAAGAGTGTGCGTTTTTTTTGTGAGGAAAGAATGTGACTCTCAGAAAAATCGTCCTATTTGTCTTACTGGTCGCTGTCCTGGTTGGCGCTGGGCTGACAGCATTGTCCTCACTACGCCGCTCCGACTCGTCGAGCCCGTCGGGCGCGCCACGACTGGTCTTCTACACCAATCCCGCAGCGACTACCCCGCAACTCCCCTTGTGGGCGTGTGCGGCGGATGGCGAATTGGAACGACTGTTCCGGCTCGAAATGCGGTTGTGGAAAAGCACCGAGCATCTTCAGACACTCGTGCTGGCGGGCGAGGGCGATCTTTGGCTGGGACATATTGAAGGATTCGCCAGAGCGCGCCAGCAAGGCGCGCCAGTGGTGCTTTTGGCGGTTACGGGTTGGCGGAAGATGGCTCTTGTCACGCGCCGAGACGACATTTCGACACTGGCGGACCTTTGCGGTAGGACCGTTCCCTACGCACCGCCTGGATCCCCCGCCTTGCCCATCGCGCGCGCGTTGCTGGGTGATATGGCGGATCAGGTTGTGTTCCAGCCTGTGCATCCGCGCAAGCTTGTCATGCAGTTGATTCGAGGTGACGCCGATATTGGTCTTCTGCCGGAGCCTGTGGTGACGATGCTTCTGGACAAGAGCTCCACCTGCCACGTGGCTTTCAATCTCGAGGATTTCTATGCGCCACGGAACCGGGGCCGTGCGCGTATGCCGCTAGCTGGACTTGCCGTGCACGCTGCTTTTGCCCAGAGGCATCCCGAGCGTGTGGAGCAGCTTTTGAGGATACTGAAGACCAAGGCAGTGGAGTTGAACCGTGCTCCGGAGCGTGCGCCGGAACTGTTGCCGGAAGCTTTTTCCTCGTCCATCCCACGCCGCATCGTGAAGCAATCGCTTGCCCGCGATGTGATCATGGTGGAAGCCGCCCGAGACGTCGAGGATGAAATCAATGCTTTTCTGGCACTTGTGACACCCGAACTTGGTGGCGTAGACACGCACTTTCCCAAAGATTTCATCTGGCACGGTCCACAGGATAGTCCTAGTGCCCCTGCGCCCGAAAAGAACTAGCCAACTCAGAGAAGAAGGATCCAATACATGACCTCCAGAGAAGTTGTCACCGCGAATATCGAGTGTCGCTGCGAGGGGCGGATTGGTCTTGGATTTGGTGGTGGGCGTCACACCGACTTCGTGGGTGCCGGGGTGCGGCACACGATCCCGACAGAACGCTGGGAAGAGGGCGAGTTCGAGTACTACACGGATATCTGGGGCAATGTGTGGTTCCGCGTTCGGTCTCTGTCCAAGGGGGGGGAGATCTACAAGGCCGTTCTTGAGGATTGGCGGGACTTGGATGAGCTACAGCTTCCCGATCTTGACAATCCGGAGTATTACCAGGCAGCGCGCGAGCTATGTGCTTCGGACACGGACAAGTTTCGCATGGCCAGCCTTCCGGGATGGCCGTTCGCCACTTGCCGATACATGAGGAAGATGGAGATCTATTTTGTCGATCTGATTGCGGAACGTGAGCGCATCGACATCCTGCATGACCGGGTCACCACATTGCTTGAAGGCGTGATCGAGCAGTTTGGCCTGGCGGGGATGGACGGAATCTTTTTCTGCGAGGACTTGGGCGTGCAGGACCGCGTGCTCATCGGACCTGCCATGTGGGATGATATCTACCGGCCACTCTATGAACGCCTGACCGCCAAGGCGCATGCCTATGGGATGAAGGTGATCCAGCATTCCTGCGGGTACAATTGGGAACTTGTCGATGCTCTTAGCGGGGCGGGCATCGACTGCTTCCAGTTCGACCAACCCGCGGTGTACGATCAGCCGGCACTTGCGGAAAAACTGCGGAAGCACGGGGTTGGGCTCTATACCCCCTGTGATATTCAGAAAGTCCTTCCCACCGGAGATCGTGCTCTAATCGTTCGGGAGACAAAGCGTCTGGTGGACACGTTCAGAGGAGGGTTTCTGGCCAAGAACTACGGTGATCTGTTCGGGATCGGTGTGGAGCCGGAATGGGATCAGTGGGCCTACGAGGCCTTCCTGGAAGCGGGTGCTCCGGAGTTGCTCTGACCGAGCAGCTACGACGTCTGGTGTCGCATGCGTCCGAGCACGGCAGCGAGGATTGCACAGCCCAGGAACAGAGCGGCGAAGACGCAAAAGACCGTCTCCATGGGGAACTTCTTTCCTAGCACATTGGAGCCGAATGCGGCTGTCGCCACGCCAAGATCCCGCCAGGAGAAGAGGACGCCATACTCCAAGGGGCGCCGCTTCCGCTCCGCCGTTTCTCCGACGATGGTTGCGGCCGCCACGGGGACGGTGCTGCTGAGCAGGGCCAGCGCCAGGGTGGAACCCACGCACGCATAGGGGTTTTGCCAAAGGACGGCGGCGACGAGGCCAAGGCTCCCCGCCAGGAATCCGCTCACAAGGACAGGGGCATAGCCCACTCGGTCCGTCATCCTTCCGCCGACAAAACTGAGCACCATTCGTGTGGCTGGGTAGAGTGAGATGGAGATCCACACCCAGCCTGCCCCATGTGCATTCTCTATGTACTTGGCGAACGTTCCGAGTATGAGCCCGTAGCCAAGAGCCGACAGAAACTGGAGCGTGCTGGCGATCTGCGCGGGCCTCCGGGCCATAACGGCCAACATGGAGGACAGAGAGGGGGCGTCACGGGCTGCGCGCTCTCCCTTTGGCAGCAGGAACGAAACGAGGTTTCCCGCTAGTGTGATGGCTGCGGCGAGCCCATAGAGCCAGGGAAGTTGATCAACCGACAGCGATTTGTACACCACGCCCAAGAGGACGGCGCCGACCAGCCAACCTGCCTGTGTCGAACTGTAGAGGATCCCCATGCCCGTCCCATGGCGCCCGCCTGCTCGGTCGCCAAGCCGGAGGATCTGCATGGTGGTTCCTGCCCACATCATGGCAGCGCCCATCCCCCATAGAATGGCGCAGGCGAGGGCGAAGGTGTAGCTTCCAGTCATGGGGACGCTGGCCATCCCAAGGCAGAATACGAGGTAGCTGAAGGCTCCGACGATGGTGAAGGTCCGGTCGGTCCACTGTTTGAAGAGAAACAGATTCCCGACACGGAAGAAAAACATGGACATGTAGACGCAGGCAATCACACCGCCACAGGCTGCGGAAGACCAGTCCATGGTGCGTTCCAAGTAGCGCACCAGATATGCCTGCTGTGCCCCTGCCCCCATGAAAATGAGGAAAAAGAGTGCGGAGAAGGCGTAGATGTCTCGTGACAGTGGGGGGTGGCCGCTTGTTCGATCCATTCCGCAACAGTCCTTCTTTCCTGGTCCTTGGCTGCCCCGTGACGCGGAATCGCGTTCAGAGGAGTTTGAGTATGCTAGTCGCGTCAAGGCCGTAAACGCGGACTGACTTCATGCGTGAATTTTGCCCCTTGACAAGGTCGATGGCCGTCTTTGGCAGGCCAAGTCTTTTGGCGAGGAATGCGATCAACTCCCGGTTGGCCTTGCCATCGACCGGTGGAGCCGCCAACGCAATTTTCAGTCGGTCGTCAAGCATGCCGACAACACGAGTCTTGCTCGAGCGAGGTTGAATTCTCAACCGTAGCAGCGAGTCTTCCCCGAGAGCCTCAACGCAGGCGGCATAGTGCGAGGAAGACGCTTCTCCACTGTGGTCCTTCGTGTCTTCTCTGGCACTCTTCATGTGTTACATCGATGTCATCTAAGGGTCCGCACGGAAATAACTTCGCATTTTGGCGAGAGCACCGGATGGT
>JAGLDW010000529.1 GCA_023145395.1 Lentisphaeria bacterium
CTTTGTTCTCGTGCTTCTTTTCACCGTGGCCCGGCTTCGTTTCACGCGATGGCCTCTGCATCCGCTCATGTTCGTGACTTGGTGCTCCACGCCTCTGCGCTGGATGGGAGTCTCCTATCTCATTGGCTGGGTGGTGAAAACTGCGATCGCCAGATACGGAGGCAGCCGAACCTACAACGTGTTGAAGCCTTTGTTCATGGGGTTGATTGCCGGCGAAGTGCTTGGTGCGCTTCTGCCCAGCCTTTTCGGCGGATTGTACTATCTGATCACCAATCACCAGCCGAAGATGTTTATCGTGATCCCCGGCTGACGACTCGCATCTCGGATTTCAGATTACAGATTCTATGAGCCAACGCGTTGCGACATCATTACGAAACGCCTGTGTTGCTGTGAGAGCCTCAGACTACCGGCCAGCTACTCAAAGAAATCGAAATGAGCAATCTGCAATCTGAAATCTGAAAAGTGGGTGGCAAATGGCAGCGGTTTATCTGCGTGAGATGGAGCCTGGAGACCGGGACGAGGTGGCGGAGCTCATCTGTCTGTCGACCAACTACTGGTACCAGGCGCATGGACATCCCCTCATCTTCCCCAAAGGGCCATCCACAACGACCCTGCACTTCGATGTCTACCATTCTCTCCCTGGCAGCGGGGGAATCGTGGCCATCGACTCGCGAACCGACAGGATCGTGGGATCGTGTTTTCGGCATGACCGCCCGACCCACGTCTCCCTGGGCATCATGAACGTGCATCCGAATCACTTTGGCCGTGGCGTCGCGCGGATGCTCCTGGAGAGCATCATCGCTTTTGGCGAGGGGCAGGGCAAGCCGATTCGGCTTGTGTCGAGTGCCATGAATCTGGATTCGTTCTCTCTGTACACACGTGCGGGTTTTGTGCCCCGCTGCGCGTATCAGGACATGTACATCGCCGTCCCCGAAGCGGGTATGGGGGAATCGCATGCGGCGCTGTCGCGGGTACGCGTCGCCATCGCCGACGACGTGGAGCAGATCACCGCGCTGGAGCGGGAGATCAGCGGCATCAAGCGGCCTGGAGATTTTGCGCATTTCATCGCCGACCAGGAAGGAGTCTGGCATGTCTGCGTGAGCGAGACGGAGGACGGAGTGCTTGATGGTGTGCTTGTGTCCTGCCAGCATCCAGGCTGCACCATGATCGGTCCGGGCGTGTCGCGCACTGCGGAGCCCGCAGCGGCATTGCTTCTCGCGCAGCTGAATCACAACTGCGGGCGCACGCCAGTGTTCCTGCTGCCCGTCGAGGCGGAGGAGCTTGTGCGGCAGGCCTACGCCTGGGGCGCCCGCAATTGCGAGACGCATTTTCACCAGATCCGCGGTGACTTCCCAGGATTCCATGGCATTTCCATGCCCACGTTCATGCCCGAGACAGGCTGAGGATGCAGATGGATTTCTCTGCCGCCACTGTCTTTGCGGCAGTGGGGTAACGATTGCGACGAAGGAAGAACTGGAATGGTCGGTTTCGAGAATGTGACCTTCGAGATGAGTCTCAAGCCCTTTTGCGATGCTGGGGATGAGACCATGGTCCGCGTTTGCGAGAGGATTTTCTCGCAGTGGTCGGCGTTGATCCACGAGACCGAGGGCGTGTCGGTCATGCTCTGGACGGCCGATGGTTCGGAGATTCTGGACTACCGGGGCGATTTGACGGGCGAGTTCGAGTGGAGCAAATGGATCGGCGTCGCCAATCCGCGCCGCAGCTGCCCTCCCGAGTCTCCCATGGCCAAGCACATGCACAATTGTCCCCAGCTCTACATGGAGAACCCGCCATGTTTCACCTACGGATGGTTGAAGCGTCTTGTGGCGACTCTCAAGCGGATCGGGGGCGAGATGACTGGCAAGCCGGTGCGCGTGGGCGCCACCTTTGATCCTGGCCCCGAGTTCGCCGTGTCCAAGTTCAAGTACGAACGGCATCTGGAGGCGTGCATGGGGGACACCATGGGTTCGGCGAGCATGATTTGCTGCTACGCCAGCCTGAAAGCAGATGACTACCCCTACGCAGGCTACCCGGAGGGCCTCCCCGAGAACACCCCCTTCGGCGAGTTTCTCGGGCGGCAGAGCCAATGCTTTCTCGGGGATCTTGGATTCGACTACCTGTGGCTTTCGAACGGTTTTGGCTTTGGCCTGGAGACGTGGGGACTGAAGGGGGCGTTGTTCAACGGGCGGGAGTTCGCATTGGAGCGGCGCGAGGAGGTTCGCGAGAAAAGCATGCAGTTCTGGCGTGCGTTCCGGCGGGAATGCGACATCCCGTTGCAGACGCGTGGGACCAACCTCTCCACGGGCATGGATCTCTCCTCCGACGCCGTGCCGCTGCGTGAAATCTACCGGACGGTGCCCGATCTCGCCCCGCCTCCCAACTCTCCCTGGGCCGCGCTCAACAGCGATTTTGGGCTGGAGCTTGTGGGCTGGATGTCGCACATCGCCGAACTGCCGGGCGACTCCTTCCCCTTCCGCTTCTACACCCACGATCCATGGTTCTTGAACAGCCCCTGGCTCGACCGCTATCAGCGCCAGCCACACGACATCTACCTGCCCATGTCCGTGGCGCGCCTGGACAGCGAAGGCCGTGCGCAGGTTCCGAACAGTGTAGAGTTCCTGACCATCGACGACAGCTACGGACGGATGCCGGAACAGGTGCCGAACGAGGTGACACCCTATCTTCTCGACACCCGGGCGCATGCCCCCGACGCTCCAGGCCTGCTGACTTGGGTCTATCCGTTCGACGAGTATCACGACATGACCTTCGGCGATCCTGCACGCGTCGAGGAAGTGTTCTTCGGCGACTGGTTCATGCGTGGGGCGCTTAACAATGGCCTGCCGTTGAACACGGTGGTGAGCACGGGCAATGCCCTGAACGCTCTGTCCGGCAACCGCAGCGTCTTCGCGGAGACCATTCTGGTGACACCTGTGCCGGATGCCGACTCGCCGTGGGCGGCTACGCTGGCCGCGTTCGTGGAGCGGGGAGGGCGCGCATTGCTGTACGGTCCGATTCGGCACGCGGACCCGCATTTGCTGGAGATGCTCAACGTGGCCCGCGCTGAGGAATTGGAAGGCGATTTCACACTGACTGTGAACGGGTCGCACGACATTGTGGCCGGTGACCCAATGAGTCGGACTCTCCGACATCACGCCCTGTTTTCCGGCGGCGGGCTTGATGGCATCCTCGCTGATGTTGCGGACTCCGCAACGAAGATCTTTGCGGAAGCGGCTCGCGGCGCCTACCGAAGATTGGCCGCTCTCTCGCGGGCTCTCCCGCAGTGGAACGGAGGGCGTGTGGCGTGGGTGCGGGGCACCGTGTCGTGCGACCCCGAAAAGATTGGGGGTCACCTTCTCGTGCCATTCAGTCCGGCGGAAGCCTATCCCGCTGAGAGTTTGATGCGTTTGGCGCTTCGGACATTCGACGTCGATCTGCGCGTGGAGAAGCTGCGTGTGGGTCAACCCACGCCTATGACCTGCATCGCACGGCACGAGAACGGATTCTTCTTCTCGGGCTTCAGCGCGGACACCACCGTCGCGCAATCCTTCCGGTTGCCACAGGGGGCACCCCTGATCACAGGGCTCGACACGGTGCTTGTCGGCGGTTGTGCCCGGTACGCTATGCCGCGGGCCTGGTTCCGCGAGTGTCGCGTCTTTGTGGACCAGGCGGATGGTGGTCCGCTGAGTTGCCGCGTGCGCCGAAGCGGTCACGTGGGAATCGGACAGCGGCTCGAGGTCAAGGGACTCGTCGATGCCACAGTGCGCTTCTTTCCCCAGCCCGAGACGACCGAACGCGTGGAGATGCGCCTGAATGCCGCCATGCCGTGCCTGACCGGCGACATCCCGAAAATGCGCAGGATCCAAGACGCGCTGGGT
>JAGLDW010000053.1 GCA_023145395.1 Lentisphaeria bacterium
GCATCGTGCAAGTTGGCGATGCCCAAGGTGACCATGTACCCCGAGATCTACACCCGCGGGGTCAACGGCTGTCCCGATGGCGCGGTCTACTATGCCTGGCCGCCGATGGGCATGTTCGGGTTCGACGACCGCATGCTGCGCAAACGCATATTCGAGACCGCGCTGGCCACGGTCTGGTTCGACCAAGGCGCGTTCTCGTACTGGAACGACCACGGTTTCCATGTTCGCAACTCCACTCGCGAGCGCTACGAGATTATTCTCCGAGCTTGGCAAGTTGTCAGGAACCACCCCCCAGAACGTCCCCTGCGCACCACCGCGTTTGCGGGTAGCGAAGCCTGTTGCCGAGCGCACGGATCACGGCTGTCGCCGGGGGACCGCGTTTTCAACACTACCGAGGAGGCGCCGGCTTGGGCTTACGAGATGGCTCGTCTGGGCGGTCAACCGGCGGGCGTCGTCACGCGGCTCGAGGCCATCGGCCAACTGTCGGCTGCCGATATCGACACGCTGGTGCTACCGCCGCTCTACGATGCCACCGACGAGCAGCTCGCAGCCATTCGCCGCCTGCACGAACAGGGGGTCAGCCTGCTGGCCTTCGAAATCGTGACGGGACTGGAAGATCTGTTTGGGGTTGCCGAAGCCGAGGCTCCCGCAGTCGAATTGCGCAACATCCGCGTCAACACCGATCTGTCCGGCAACCCCCTGGCGGAACTCGCTAGCTTGACCGAGTACACCGAAACCGTCCCAGACCCCCTCAGGTACACCAGCCGTGGAGCACAGGTGCTCCTCGAAGGCGAAGGACCGGTCCTATTCCTCCATCAAACCCGATGGGGCAAGACTGCTCTGTACAATCTGGCTCCCACGATGGTCCGGCGCGCGGACTTGCGTGAACGGTTCAGCTACGGCGACGAGAGCATCAGCGAGCTGATCAACCGCTCGGCGCAGCTCGTGCTGCGCGAACTCGGTTCGCCCGAGGTGGAAACAACCGAGGGCAAGCTGATTGCCTACCGCAGCGCAAGTGGGACGGTGATCATCATCGTCGAGGAAGACGCGTTCCCGGAAATCCCGCAAGCCATCAACCCCCGGATCGCCATCCGCATTCCCGGGATTGCGCCGGAGAACATTTCCTGCGACCGTGAGTTCGCGGTCGTGTCGTGCTCCGCCGAGCAAACGGTGCTGCGCCTGGCGCTTGACGCCAACGACTGCGCCGTGATTGCAGTCGGGTAGTTCATCACGATCAAATGGAGGAGAAGCGAATGTCGGGATTACTGCACAACGAAGATTGCACGAACTTCTTCTACTGCCAGGATTTCCCGCCCGGGAAAGCGGGCGAGATCACGGACCGCTACGTGGATGTTCTCGCCGAAGCCGGCGTGACCGTGCTGCTCTGCAACACGAACGCGCGCAAGACCAACTACCGCAGCGAGGTCTGGGAGACGTTCTGGGACGGGTATGACCCGGACGGGCCAGACGACCAGCCATTCCTGGCAGGGCTTCCAAAGAAGGACATGAAGACCTGGCGAAAACTCGTAGGCAACATGCTGGAGGTCCACCGGCAGGGGGTTGACTACCCAGGCCGCATCATCCAACGCTGCCGACACCACGGCATTTCTCCATGGATTACGCTGCGCATGAACGATGTCCACTGCAACGACAATCTGAACCATCCATTCCATGGTCGGATCTTCAAGGAATCGCAATTCTTCCGCAAGGGGCATCCAGGCTACTATGCCCGTGCCCTGGACTACGCGCACCCGGAAGTAAGGGACCACTTCAAGGCGCTGATCGCAGAGACGCTTGAGCGTTACGACATCGATGGACTTGAGCTGGATTTCATGCGCGAACCATACCTGTTCAGTGCAGGGAAGGAGCAGGAAGGCCGGAAGATTCTGAGTCAATGGTTGTGCGGAGTCCGCCAACTCGTGGAGGAGGCGGCCGCGCGGCGGGGCCATCCCGTAAAGCTCGGCGTACGCGTCCCGTCGGATCCTCAGGTTGCGCTTGGCCTCGGACTCGACGCACCGGCCTGGGCGAAGGATGGGCTGATTGATCTGGTCGTGGCGACCCCACGCTGGGCCACACTGCACTACGATATCCCGCTCCGCGAGTGGCACAGTCTGCTAGGGAACCGGGTGACGCTTGCCGGCGGATTGGAAGTGCGCCTACAAGCGTGCCGCGGCGGGCCGTTCCGCATCGTGACCCCAGAGGATGCCACGGGCGCTGCGGTAGCAGTTCTGTCCGGTGGCGCGGACGTTGTCTACCTGTTCAACTACTTCCAGCATCTATGGGTGCCGCCCAAGTACCAGCGCACGCTGAACTCATTCTCATCTTTGGACAAGCTTCAAGAACTGCCGCGTCGTCACGCCGTGACATGCCGAGAAGTGGTTGTTCCAGGCGAGGCCTACAAGCCGCCACTGCCCGCCAGTGGTCGGGCACTCTCGTTCGACTTGCCGCTCGGGCCGCCCCCCCCCGCTGCCTGGACGGTGGAAGCTATGATCGGCCTGGCAGGCAGCGGCGCCGAGTCAGCGCCCCCAACCGTCTCCGTCAATGGGATCGCCTGCGAACTCCGCACGACGGAGACGCCGAAAAACGGAGATCTGCAGCTGAGCTATTCGGTTCCGCTCAACGCAATCTCAGGTGAAAACACGGACGTGATCGCGGTCAGCGCGGCAGACAATAATCCGATCAAGGTACTATGTGTGGAGGTGGAAATTGCCCCATAGGTCAAGCTTTCCCAGGCTGATGGTTCCGGTGTCCAGGGCAGTGAGCCTCGGAACACGGAGCACAACTCAGTGATTACACCGAAAAAACAAGGAGAGGCCACCATGGAACGCTATGTGGCAATCGACAATGTGTGTGCCTGGCCGAATCTCACCCTGATGCCGGACGGTGTAATCGTGGCCACGATCTTCAACCAGCCGGCGCACGGAGCTTGGGAAGGTGACGTGGAATGCTGGGCCAGCGTGGACGGGGGGTGCCTCTGGGAGTTGCGCGGGACGCCGGCGCCGCACGAACCCGGCACGAATCGGATGAACGTTGCCGCCGGATTGGCGCGAAACGGGGATCTCATCGTGATTGCTTCCGGCTGGACGGATCGCCCACCGGTCGGCGAACGCCGTGGGTTCGGCGAGGCAGAGGTCCTCCACCCGTGGGTGTGCCGGTCTGCCGATGGCGGGCGAACGTGGACTCGGGATGGTAGCATTGACAAGCCCATTGACGGAGTTCAGGCATTGATCCCGTTCGGAGACGTGATCCAGCTGCCGAGCGGCGCGCTCAGCGTCTCCTGCTATGCTTGGGAGCCGCCGAACAAGCACAATGCCTACTCCTATCGCAGTGACGATGATGGTCAGAGCTGGTCTTGCACCGGCGTCATCAAGTTCGACGGCATCAATGAAACAACACTGCTGGCCCTTGCGGATGGCCAAATTCTGGCTGCGGCACGCACGCTCGGCGACCAGCATCTGGATCTCTACAGGTCCACGGATGAAGGCGCGACCTGGGCGAATAGTGGGCCGCTGACGCTGGGTATGCAGCATCCTGCACACCTGCTGCAGCTTGCGGACGGACGCATCCTGCTCACCTACGGAATCCGCAACCAGGGCCTGTACGGCGTCGGCGCCCGGTTCAGCAGCGACGTCGGGAAGACGTGGTCCGCACCGCAGCTTCTGGTGGATTTCAAGACGGCGACGGACGGCGGCTACCCATCGAGTGTGCAACTACCCAACGGCATGATCGTGACCGCGTATTACTGCAGTTGCACGCCCGCGCACAATCGGTACCACATGGGTGTGGTGAGGTGGAAGTCGAAGAGGGAGAGATGAAGATGGACATAGTTTCTCTGATCCCGACTCCTCAAGAACAGAAGTTGCTTCGCGGATCACCCAAGATCTTCGCGGCCAGCACTCGTTGCCGGATTCTGACTGCGGGCGCCATCGACCCGCGCACGGAGCTGGCAGTCAAGCGACTGCGCACCGTGCTTGCCTGCTTGGATGTCGATGCGCAGGTCACCGCGTTTTCGCCCGAGCACACCCTCTGCCGCAGGCCGACTGACATCGTGCTCTGCTCGCAGGAGAACGCCGCCGTTGCCGCGCTGCTGCCCGAGCACCTGCGTCGGTTCGACATGCCCAACGCCGAGCAAGCCTACGCCCTTCACTCGGACGCAGACACCCCCGTCATCCTCTACGCGCATTCTTCCGCTGGTTTGCTCCACGCAGTTGCCACACTGCTCCAATTGCTCGGAGATGCAGAAGGCAACGACTATCAGCTGCCGAACATCAGTATCCGGGATTTTCCCATGTTCCGTTTTCGCGGCAACAACTGGAATCTCTTCGGGGAAGTGGGGGGTTGGTCGCATGATCGTGGCGATGGTCCGGCCGCCTACGAACAACGCATCGTCCGCAAGCTCGATCTATGCTGGGAGTACAAGATCAACCTCGTGATCTTCGATGGGCTGGGTTGGGGCACGACCCGATTCGAGGGATACGCACCCATGATGCAGCGATTGAACAGCGCCGCACGCCAGCGCGGTGTCCGGCTACTCTACACCGGGTATGGCTCCGGGTATGGCGCGGGCTGCAACTGCAGCGAAAGCTTCCGCAACCGCGAACGCTATCCCGATGGTCCCGCCTACTCCTGCTGCGGCGCCCCCGACAATGCCCACGACGACATCGCCCAAACCATGGGCACGTGTCTCAGCAATCGGGCGTTGCTCGCGCTCAAGCAGAAGGAACTCGTCGCCTTCGTGGAGCAGGTGGAGCCCGGCGCCATGTACATCCATAATCTCGACGCCAGCCGAGTCTCAGAGTCCGAAGCATTGTGGCAGGCGCGATGCCCTGCCTGCAGAGAGCGGTGGCCAAACGACGAAATCGCGGCAGCCGACGGCATGGCCGGTGCGTTCGCATGGTTCTACGACGCCCTCGCGGACAGCATCAACCAGATCGCCAACCCCCAATCCGGCTACCGCGCGGATCGCGACTGCCTGCTCTTCATGATCAGTCCAAACTACTCGTCCTACGATGCGACGGACGAGGAGTGGCAAGCCCATTGCGACTACTTCGAAGCTCTGGCCTGCGAACTCCGCAACCCAAATATCGTCCTTGGACTGCGCGAGCAGTTCAGCAACATCGACAAACCGGGCGGCCGCTACGCGCAATTGCGACGACAACTGGACCGCACGGCTCCCGGAACGGCGTTCGGAGGCTTCTGCTTCATGGGCGGAGGCGGCTACTACAACAACCTGCCGTACATAGCCTCCCCGGTTCTCACGAGCCGCTTCGAAGGCGCGGACGCGATTGTCCACGCCAATGGCAATGGCTTCCAAGAGCCGCAACAGCTCCTGAATGCGGAATACTCCTGGAACCCCTGCGGAAGCGCCTTCCACGTCGAGGGCGAGCAGGACAGTCATCAAGCCTTTCTCAGCCGATACGGCGACCTCGTCTCCGGACGCGCCAGGCCAGCGGCTCTCTTCGCGCCAGGCGGCTTCCTGGATCAGGCATGCCTGCGCCTCTACGGCACCACATCGGGTCCGAAACTGGCGGCGATCCACCGACTGTCCGGAACCAAGGACATGAAACGGCTCGGGCGCTGCTTCCACCGCGCGTCGGTCCTGCTTCCGCTCTGGAACACGCTCATGCCCACCAGCCGGTTCTCGACGTTTCGGCGCGAAGGCGTCGACTGGCGACCAGAACTCTCCGACCCCACTTGGGAAGCTCTGCATCTGCTGCGGGATGCCTGTCGGGAAATGCGCGACCTGAACCGCCGAGCCGCGCGCCTCGCCGCCAGCGCCGTGGAGGGCGCGCCAACGCCGGAGATAGGATGCGATATCGCATGGTTTGAGAGCGAGTTGCGCATAGGCGCCCGGCTGGCGGCATGTGTCGCTCTGCATCTCGATGTCTTCGAAGACGCACACCGGATCGCGCTGTCGGGCAATCAGGGGAAGCGGCAGGTTCTGAAGACCATTGCCAGACTGCGCCAGCGACTGACACGCCTGCGTCGCGCCATGCGCGATGCGGCGCCCGGCCCAGCCATCGACTACCAGGGCGGTGACATCGGATTCCGCGAACGGGTCGTTGCCGACTTGCGACGCCAACTCCGGAACATGGTCGTCACACTGAACACCGGGAAGTGGTTGCCCCCAAAAAAGTCGAGCTGGTGGTGAGCGGGGAGTCAGATCCAAAGCCAATCCCTGAATATCCCATCCTGTCCATCTTGTCAATCCTGTCAAACTTCCGGTCTTCCTCGGCATAACACCGCTGAGCCATGTGATGGAACGACTTGATTTCACCAGCGCCTTCGCGTACGTTATAGCGTACGCATAGGAGATCTACCATGACTACCATGACCGCAACGGAAGCCCGAAAACAGCTATACGGCTTGCTGGACAGCGTTGCTGCGTCCCACGAACCCGTCCATATTGCAGGGAGACGGAATTCGGCTGTTCTGATTGCGGACGAGGACTGGCGCGCCATTCAGGAAACGCTCTATCTCACTGCCATTCCAGAAATGCGGGAATCGATCATCGAGGGATTGGCGACACCGGTAGAGGAGTGCGCTGAGGAGATCGAGTGGTGAGTTGGCGCCTCGTCTTCACGAATCAGGCCAAGAAGGACGCCAAAAAACTTGCGCGGTCCAGCTTGAAGCCACAAGCAGAGCGTCTGCTGGCTCTTTTGCGCAATGATCCATACCAGGCCCCTCCCCCCTTCGAGAAACTGGTGGGGGAACTTGCCGGAGCTTGTTCGCGGAGAATCAACATCCACCACCGTCTCGTGTATCAGGTCCTGGAAGACATCGCAACCGTCAAGGTGATTCGGATGTGGACCCACTACGAGTAGAAGAGAGTCGCCGGAGTCACTCGCGCTGCGAGAATCCGTTGTCACTCGATGTCTGTCAGGGTCCAGACGAAAACTTCCCACGGTTTTGCGATGCCGGCTTTGAGCGCGCCATTTTGAATCGTGGCATTCGTGTCCCTGGTGCTTCCCCAGGGCGTCAGCGTGGCCTTGGCGAGGATATCCTCTGTCCAGCGCGTCATCGGCTGTTCAAGCGGCCAGGCATTGACCGCAACCAGCACATCCACATTCTCCCGACGCCATAGCGCCATCATGATGTTCGCATCGCGCGACCGTTTGAAGATCACGGGTTTGTGCGCGGGCGCCACCAACTTGGTGAATGTGTCGAACTCCCGCATCGTGCGGGCAAACTCCCCGTTGATCCAGCCGTACCCCGCCTGGACAGAGCGAGCGTACGACCACCAGAACATCCCCCGCACGCCCTGGGTCGCGCCGCTGAAACACCAATAGCGAATCTCGACGTCATTCGGGAACCGCATCTCCGACACTGGGCTGCCGCGGAATTCCTTGCGATCGCCCGCGAGCACTCGCCAGTTCATGCATTGGTTGATCGGAATGACTGGCTTGCCCAGGCGCAGTGCACCGTCTGTGAACTTGGTCATCACGCTCAGTTTGCTCGTGGGAAATGGTCTGTGCTGCACCGGATAGTTGTCGATCATGAGCACATCCAGAGAGTCGTTGAACGCATACCACTTCTTCGTCCACGCCATGGCGATCATCACGGGGATATGGGGAGTGGCCTTCTTCAGCGCATGGTAGTACGGGATCAGGTCGGCTGGTTTGTGCACGCCGTCGGGCTCGTCGCAGAAGTACCAGAATCCGAGAGCTGGATGGTCTTTGAACGCATCGACCAGTTTCATCATCTCCGCCAAGCCGTTCTCTGTCTTCATCCATTTTATGCCCCGAAGATTGAACATGACCTTCAGTCCGTGTTTCTGGGCCATGTCGAGATAGCTCCGGTCTTTGGCGATCCCTTCGGGAGTCGCACTTCGCCCGTTGGCATAGGTGTGCACGTAGCGCACACCCATCTTTGCGACCTGTGCCATACCGCCGTCGCCATCGACGGAGAACATGCCGATCGGAAACTCGTCGGAGTCGAGGCTGAAGGGCGTCTCCTGGGCGAGGATCGATACCGCCATGCACACACCGGCAACAACGCAGGTGGCAAACAGAAGACGACGGACAGAGGCAGAGAATGACGCGGATGGGACTTTCATGAAACGATGGTTCCTTCGTTGGGATTGTGTAGCCACAGATTTCCTCACCATTGTCTTACGGCACCGTGCGCGACTGCAGCAATGCCTGCCAGAGATCCTGACGAATGTACACCGTCAACAGCACTTCGGGGCGAAGTCCGTAGTACTCCACCTGGTACGTCTCCCCTAATTTCTCCGCCACCGCATCGGACATGTCGGTGGAGGCAATCACCAGTGACGGCTTTTTCGAGAGGGGTGCCTCGCCGACCTGAACCCAATACCCCACGTTTGGATACTTCCGCAAATACCATGGCGCGGGCCAGGCGTCGGTGGGATTCGTCACGAACACCACCGTCATCTTGCGGGCGAGGGGGTGCACAGCTGCTAGATCCTCGACCCGGCGGACGAGTTTCAGGTAGTCGGTGGACGTGTGGACATAGGCATAGGGGTTCCATTCGACGGCGTTGTAGCGTCCGTTGAGTAGACACGACTGGGCGACCAGATTCCCCAGTCCAAGCACCATTCCGGACACCAGCAACGCCCTCCCCCACCAAGCGCGGCTGGAAACCCAACAGGCCTGCACCAGTGCACCTGCCAGGAGAGCAAAGCCCATGTGGAAGGTCAGAGCGCACCAAGGTGTCTTATAGCCGATCAGCGAGTAGCCGAGAAAGACGACTAGGGTGAAGACGGCCAGAAACCGCGCCAGGGATTTCTCGCAGCTGCGGGCCCAGCGAGCTTTCCAGAGAAACAACACCATGCCGACCAAGCCGGGAACCACGATCAGCGCTTCGCTGAACAACCAGGATCCGTGACGCTGCCAGAGCAAGAGCCGCAAATACCACAGAGGCGAACGGTGAAGATGCGCTCCACCTCCCGACCTCCGCAGATAGCCCGCATACGTCAACACAGAATCGGGAACGCCTCGCCAATGGGTGAAAAAAGAGGAGAAAAGGAGCACGGACACCCCAATTGCGCAAAGCGAGAAACCGAGCAGATCCCGGCGAGGAACGGCGCGCAATCGCGCACTCATTGAGCCTTCGCGCGTGCCCAATGCCCAGAACACGCCGGCAGTCATGCCCGCCCAGGCGATGACGCAGGTCTCCTTGGTCGCATGCATCAGCGCAATAGACGCGCCAGCCCCAAGCGCCCAGCCCAGACTAGGCGCCTTCACATAGCGCCACCCACATGCGACGGCGCCGAAGGTGAAGCACACCAGCAGGCTCTCCTGAATGTAGAATCGGCTGTAGTAGGTGACCATCGGCGAGGTCGCTAGAAACAACGCCGCCGACACCACTGCGATCCAGCCAAGACCATCGGCAACCAAAACGAGAGCCAGGATCAGCGCGACGCTGAAAAGAACCGGAATCACTCGGTAGGTCCCCTCCTCCGTGTCGGAAAACTGCACCTGCCCCCTCATCCAAGCGGAGGGCAATGTGAGATAGTACAGACT
>JAGLDW010000530.1 GCA_023145395.1 Lentisphaeria bacterium
GCCGGCATGTCGAACTTGTGCAGCACTTTCTGCCCCGCTGGGGAAACCAGCATGTCCGCGAATGCAATGGCCAGTTGGCGCCGGGGCGAATCCTTCAGGACCACGGCGGTCGCGTAGGCTGGGCCGTAGGTGTCGGGGGGCATGGGATCCAGCACGCTCACCTTGGAGTATTCGATTTTTTCGGGTGCGGTCTTGAGAGGGCAGGAGCGGTAGGCGAAGCTGGCGTCCGCTTTGGAGCTGGCCACGTGCTTGTAGGTCATGCTCGCGTCTCCCGTGATGACCACCCGGGACTTGATCTTCTCCCAGAGCCCCAGCTTTTGGAGGCCCTCGCGCGTGTAGCGGCCGATGGAGGTCAGTTCCGGATCGGCTACGGCGATCGTCTTGACGCGGTCGGAGGTCAGATCGCTGATTTTCTGCACCTGTGCGCTGTTGGCGCGGGGCACGAAGAGCATAAGCTCGTATTGCCCGAAGCGACGCGTGTCTGCTTCATCGACAAGCTTTGCGGCGAACAGGGGCTCAAGCTCAACGCCTCCGGGAGAAACCACCACGTCGGGACGCTCGCCTTGCCCGACAACGCGTTTGGCGATTACGTGCGCACCGTCCAGGACGAGCCGGACGCTAACGCCCGGGTTCTGTGCCTCGAAGATCTTCTGCAGTTCCATGAAGGGCATCTGCATGCCGCAGGGGGCGAAGACGGAGAGCGTGGTGGCCGCCGCCGGTTTCTCCCGGCACCCCGCAAGCATGAAAACCGCGATGATCATCGGCAAAGCGCGACGGGCTAGAAGTGACAGCTGCATATGTATTGTCCCCATTTTGAACCGAAAGCGAATCCTGTGAGGGTGGCGAGCGTAACAAGGCAGAGAACGTAGACGGCGAGGCGCTTCCAGCCAATCTCGCGGCTGATGATGATCATTCCGGGAAGGCTGAGCCCCGGCGCGGTCAGCAGAAGGGCGATGGCGGGCCCTGGCCCGATCCCCACCACTTTGAGCAACGCCTTTGCGAATGGGGTCTCCGTAAGAATGGGAAAATACATGAGCGAGCCGAAGAGAGCCGCCACCAAGTTCCGCCCGACGCTGTTGGGGCCGCTCAGCCAGCGAGTGACGCTGAGCGGGGTCTTTTGCGCGGCGAATCCGATGATCAGCACTGCGGGCACGAGGATGGGCAGGACGAGGAGCAGCAGTCGTCCCGTCTCGTGCAGCCACAGTCGGAGATGGTCGTTCTCCAGTTTCCACGCGCAAAGTCCGGCCAGCGCGGCCACCGCCGGAAGCGTGATGCCAAGGCGCAATGCCAAATGCACTTCGAGCGAACCGATGATCAGCAGAAAAAAGAGAAGCGCAAGCACCGCTCCGGTGATCCGTCCATCTGGACCCATGGAGAGAATCTGCACGGGCGCCTGACGTGTGTCCGCCGCCTTTTTTGTGCCGAAGACGGAGTTCATGACCAGTCCGACAATCAGCGACATGACGGCCACTGCGGCCACTCGGTAGAGGCCGATGCCCACGCCGATGACCCGGCAGGTGAAGATCGTGGCGATGACATTGATGGCGGGGCCTGCATAGAGAAAGGCGAAAGCCGGACCGACCCCCGCGCCTGCGCGCCAAATGCTGACGAAAAGTGGAATCACGTTGCAGGAGCACAGGGATAGAACCATGCCCGAACCCACCGCCGCGCCGTAGGCAACAGGCTTGGGTGCTTTCGGCCCCAGGTACTTCAGTAGCGCCTGACTGGGGACAAAGGCGGTGATGGCCGCTCCAAGAAGAAATGCGGGGAGCATGACCGTGAGCACGCTCCAGCTGAGAATGCAGCAGGCGAAGATGTCGAGCACGCCATCAAGAGTGGAGGCCTGGAGGGTGAAATTGACTTCCACTGTCTCGGGAATGCCTGTGTTCTCTGGAAAGGGAAGCGGTTTTTCGGCAATGGAGAAGCCCTCCGTGATGATGCTGACCGTGAGGTCGCCCGGCCGCTCGGGGAGGGAGTTAAGCGGCACTGGGATCGCGAAGGTCCCCTCCTCGGTGAGATCCGTTCGCAGAGGCTTGAAGCGGTCGTCGTTTCCCGGCCAGCGCACTTCGGCCACGCCGCGGGAGATGGCGGAGTGCGTCACCGCCTTGCGCACTCGCCCCTGTACGCGAATGGCTGTGACTGCTTCGTCGTCCGCTGCCGCAAGCCATGACAAGGAGGCTAGGAGGATCGTCAGCATCTTCATTTCTCACCCCCGGTGTTCAGAGGGGCGTCTGGTGTGTGCCGCCGGTCACGCAGCTTCTTGAACCCCTTTGGGATGACAGGCTTCGGGAGGTCGTCTGCCAATGCGATTCCCTCCGCATCCAGCGTCTGCCGTAGCGCTTGATACACATCAACCGGATCCATGGGACCTTCAAGCAGGATTTTGCCTGTTGGCTGAGGCAGGTCGAACGAGGTTCGGCCGTTGATTCTCACCGCCGCGCAGCGGATGCCATTCTGCACCATGATCGCGTGCCCGCGTTCGCTCTTCATGTCGAGCACTTCGACCCGGAACACGTCGGGATAATTCTGGGCAAGGCGGACCAGATAGAGCCCAAGGGGATCCTGACAGCCGTTGTTCACGGGGAGAAACGCCTGGATCTGGACGGCTGCGTTTTCGCGCCCCAGAGGCTTTTCGCAGAACGTGGGAAGCGTGGGCGCCGCCACCGTCTTGTCTGCTTCCGGGGCGCGCCCACAGCCAAAGCCACAAAACGCCCATGCGGCGAGGAAGAGTGCCGCAAGGACGCGTGGGAAAAGAGTGTAGGCACTGTATGCCTGGGCCATTCGCATGTCTCCGTCGCTGCATTTCGTGGAGGCTGGTGGGAGCCCTCACTGTACACGCTTCGACACGTCCCCTCCGCCCCGGCTCCCTTTTCCGACACGCTTTCACGGATTCTTCATGCGTGGATTTCGAAGACCCCGCTGGGTCTTTTCCCGTCATTCGCGTTCACCCGTGGTTCGCCTTCCGCCCCCTGCTTTCCGGATATGCTGGTGCACTGGGCTCCGTTGCACCCATTTTCTTCGTTTTACGTGCGGTGTGGCGTACTGCGAACTCCGGGCAGGTGCGCCGGGCCCCGGTACACCAGCGTATCCGGAAGACAGGATGCACCGGGGCCCGGCGCACCTACCCGGAGTTCCGCAGACGCGGCTCAGCGGGAGCTTCGCCCTCCATGGGACATTTGTTTCCGCAGTTCGCAGGGCACGGCCGCTGTGGACTCCAGGGGGCGATGTGCGGGGTTCGCGGGGTGTCAGTCTGCGAACTGGCTCTTGAGTGCCCAGAGGCCGAGGGCGGGGTTGCTGATGAAGAAGATCCTCTCCCCGTCGGGCATCGTGTTGAAGCCGTCTTTGAGTTTTTCGGGGTCATAGCGGGAGGTCATCTCGTCGAGATCGCCGGCTAGGAAGCCGACATCCTCGATTTCCTCTTTGGTCATGCCGGGGCCTGGGCAGTAGGTGATGCGGAAGCGGTCTTCGCTGGAGCCGTGAATCAGGTGCGCGGCCGCGCTGAGGTTGTTGCCAATATCCTCGTTGTCCTTCACCGCCTGCAGCGTGGTGGGTGTGCCGCGATAGCCGTATTTGCGGATGAGTCGGTCGATTTCGGGATCCTCGCCGAACTGCTTGAGACCGGGTGCCAGCACGATCAGATCGCCGTCGTCCGCGATGACCATGCGGGTGCGGTAGACGGATTTGTTCCCGAGCCAGGTGCTCTTGAACTCGTGGGGATCCAGGTAGACCACGACCTTGTCGAGCGGCTCGTCCATCAAGTCCAAGTTGACTCTCTGGCTGAGCTTGGCTCCTTCGGTGAAGGTGTCCATGTCGTCACCCACATAGAGTCCACGCATCAACACCTCGCCCGTGTCCTGGTCCTTGGCCATGACCGTGAGGATATAGTGGATGGGCAGATGGGCGAGGAAGGTTTCCGCACCGTGGTTGAACACGCGGCGCACAGGTGTGTCGATGCGTCCCATGATGCGCTCCATGCCGTGGCAGGCGCCGAGGAAGTGGGACTTGTTGATCATGTCGGCGCCGCCCACTCCGACTAGGATGTTCTTTGTGTAGTTGGCCATGCCAACCACCTCGTGGGGGACGATCTGGCCAACAGACAGAATCAGGTCGTAGCCTTGGTTCAGAATCTTGTTGATCATGACCTGGATCGAGCAGTCCAATTTCCCCTCCGACCATTCGGACAGCAGTTCGCCGGGGATTTCTCCGAGCAGTTCCACTTCGTTGCGCCAGTCGTGGACGATGAAGCGGTCGAGGGGAATGTCCGGACCGAACATCTCCCGGATCTCCTCTTCGGTCATGGCGAAGTGGGTGCCGAGGGCGGGGATGATGTCGATCTCCGCCTTGGGTGAGAGCATCTCATAGAGCATGGCCGTCAATTCGCCCGCATTGGAATTGAAACGGGTGAAGTCGGGGGGGATGATCAGCACGCGTTTGAGGTCGCCGCCAATGGCTGCGAGCGCCTGCTCGAGGATTTTGCGCTTGTCGGCTGCTGTCAGCGCCTGGTCTTCACCGGCTTTTTTGGCATGCATCGTCATTTTGGGTTGGTCTCCATGTCTCTGGGGTCGAAAAATTGCATTTTCAACGAGTTTTGCGGATAGTCGAACTATATGGCTCCAAGCGGTGCTCGCCACCCCGTTGTAGCGGGTCTCGACAACGGTATATTGCGGTCTTTCCTCTGCGCGGTGTCGAGGGGAGGGGCAAGCTCTCTCCCGCGCGCGAACTCAGTGCCTTACAGCGAATGAACAGCGCCTATGACTTCTCCTGCCCAGCTGAAAAATGACATCTTGGCCACCGTGCGCGGATATGGCGCCGGCGGCGTGCGTCGGCCGGATCTGCGGCGCGCTCTCAACTGCCGAGGCGGTGGGAAGCAGGCCGCGTTCAAGGAG
Source organism: Lentisphaeria bacterium (assembly GCA_023145395.1). Lineage (GTDB taxonomy): Bacteria > Verrucomicrobiota > Lentisphaeria > Oligosphaerales > Lenti-02 > JAGLDW01. The sequence continues at coordinate 4,887 of JAGLDW010000530.1, forward strand.
GTCTTTCGTCAGCTCATGGAGGATGGGCGGCTGATGCGCAAGCGGGGAGGGCGGTACGTTCTCTCCAAATCGGCTGGACTGGTCGCCGGCGAAATCACTGTCAACGGGCGTGGGGGATTTGGTTTTGTGAAGCGTTCCGACGCGCCAGGCACCCAGGATATTTTTGTGCCTCCAGGTCGGCTGGCTGGCGCAATCAGCGGCGACAGCGTGCTGGTTCGCGTGGTGGACGAGGAGGACGAACGTGGCCCATCCGGGCATGTGGAGAAGATCACCGAACGCAAGCACACCACCGTTGTCGGTTGTCTTGAGGAAACCTACGAGGGTCTCGTTGTCCGCCCAATGCTTCGCGAGTTGCCTGATCGGCTGACGCTGAAGGGCGGTATCCCGGAGGGCACGGTGCCGGGAGACTGGATTCTCGCGCAATTGCTGCCTCAGGATGG
>JAGLDW010000531.1 GCA_023145395.1 Lentisphaeria bacterium
GCCAAAGACTTCGACGACGCTCTCTCCATCGAACTTCTCGAGGACGGTGTCGCGGAGGTGGGTGTGCACATTGCGGATGTGGCGGTGCACGTGCCCGCTGGGAGTGATCTCGACAGGTGGGCCTTCGAACGTGGCTTCACGCACTATCTGCCAGGACGCACGTTGCACATGCTGCCCCGCTCCCTAGCTGCGGAGCGGTGCAGTCTGCGAGAGGGAGAGGAGTCTCTCGCTCACTCCGTGTTTCTCACACTGGACCTTGAGACGGGCGAGGTTCGTGGCTGCCGTAGAGCGCACACGTCCATTCGCGTCGACAAGCGTCTTTCCTTCGACGATGTGAGCGAGTTTCTTGCCAACGACCGTCGGCCTACCGCGGACCAGTCGGTGCATGACACCCTCGCTGCCCTGGCGCGAGTTGCCGGAACGTTGCGGAGGCGACGTGAGGAAAAGGAGGCTTTTCTGGCCTTGCACATGCCTGAGATCCGCGTTCTCTGCTCGGAGTCGCCACCCCGTGTCCATGGCTTGAAGCGTGTGGAACCCAACCCCGCCCACGAGCTGGTCGAGGAGTTCATGCTGCTGGCCAACACGGCTGTAGCGCGCGAGCTTGGGGCGCTGCAGATGCCGGGAGTGTTTCGCGTGCATGAGGAACCCAGGCCGGCAGACATGGAAGAGTTCGCCGAGTGGGCTGGACAAGCGCTGGGTCGGAAACCGGGGCGTCTCGACGACCGGCACCGGCTGAACGCCTTCCTCGCCTCCCTGGAGCAGGCACCGCTCCGACAGGTTGTATTGAGCACGTTTCTTCGGGCCTTGCCCCGGGCGGCCTATTCGGCGGCGGATGCCGGGCACTATGGACTGGGCAAGGCGAACTACTGTCATTTCACCAGCCCCATACGTCGGTATCCCGATCTACTTGTGCATCAGCAGCTCCTGGCTCGCGACCTGGGTCGATCTCCGCGATCCCTGGAGGCGTGCGCGCGTGTCGCCGAGCACACCTCCTCCACCCAGGAGAATGCCGACCGCGCCTACTTTGCCGCCTCGGACAGACTCAAGGCGATGTACTTGAAGCAGCTCCGCGAGCAGGATCCCGGGCGATTGCACCAGGGGGTGATAGGCAAAGTGTCTGGCAGCGGCCTTCTCGTGTATCTCGACGAATTTGGTCTCTATGGGCATCTGGACGCCAAACGACTTGGGGAGGGACGGTTCCGCAAGGATCGCAGAACTCATGCGCTCCGCGATGCCCGGTCTGGAAAAATCTACAAGTGCGGCGATGTTATCCACGTCCATATTCTACGAGCGGATCCAGCGCGCGGGGAGGTGCATCTTGAACCCGCGCGTTCGGTTTTTTAGAACTGTTACGAGCACAAGGAGAAGACAGTGTTCACCATTCTGATTGGTCTTGTTGTCGGCCTGGTTGCGGGTCTGGGTCTGGGTTTTTCCTGGACAGGGCACCCGGTCTGGGCCAGTCTAGCGGGTGTCGTCGGCTTTGTGGCGACCACGCTGCTCATCAATCTTCAGTTGAAGAAGCGGCTGGAGAAGGTGTTCAACGCCGTCCAGGCCAAGGTGCAGGAGACCCAGGATGATCTGCAACGCCAGATTCGGCTCATGCAGAGTCGCAACATGGGTGGGAAGGGGTTGCAGAAGCAGATGGAGAAGCGTCAGGCCGACGGGCTGCGGGAAGCCATGGCGTTGCTGGATGGTGTCGAGGCGATGAAGAAGTGGAACCTGCTTGCCCAGAAGCAGGCGAACACGCTGCGGGCCCAGCTCTCCTTCCAGATCAAGGACTTCGAGGCAGCGGACAAATACTTTGAGAACTGCCTGGTGATGGACGCGCTCACTTTGGCAATGAAGATGACACGGCTCTACAAGCGTGGGGAGATCGAGGCGGTCGAGAAGGAGTTCACCAAGGGGGTCAAACGCTACAAGGACGAGAAGGGTATCCTCCTCTATGCCCTGTATTCGTGGATTCTAGTGAAGGAGAAGCGGATCGACGATGCGATCAAGGTCTTGGACGACGGCAAGGAAAAGACCGAGGACGAGCTGATCCGCACCAATTGGGAGCACCTTGTGAACGCCCGGACCAAGCATTTCAGCAATGCGGGATTCGGCGACCAGTGGTACACGCTGCATCTTGAAACGCCAAAGCCCATTCGTGCTAGCGCCCAGCGGTTTGGTGGGAAGGTGCGTCGCCGGTAGCGCGCCCTCCGGCTTCTAGACCGACGGAACGGGTTTGCATGGAAGGGTATGCCATGGGCACATCCTGCAGATTTCCGACTGTCCGGCTGGGCGGTGTTCTGATCCGCCCCGAGGGCTATACGTGCATGGGCAAGCGCGTCGCCAAGCGAATTTTTCAGGAACTGCCTGCGAAGTAGGTATCCCGACAAACTCACAACAACGTATGGATGCAGACTATGCGCATCTTCTCGATTCCGCTCGGTATCCTGTCGATCCTGCTGCTCCTTTCACCGCTGGCGAGAGCTGGCGAGGTGGTCTGCGAGGGGCTCTACAAGAGGCATTTGCAGGGATTCGACGACGACGGTGCCGGACATATGTTCTGGTCGTTCACCGTCGCGCTGGTCAAGACCGATCTGTCCGGACACGTCCAGCGCATGGTCCACGTCCGGTCTCACCACGGGGATTTGACCGTGTACGGGGGGCGGGTGTACGTGGCCGTCAACCACGGGGCGTTCAACCAGCCTGCCGGGAAGGCGGACTCCTGGGTGTACGTGTACAGCGCAGACGATCTGAGCCTGATCCGACGAGTATGCACGCCCGAACTCGTCCACGGGGCGGGTGGCATCGCCTGCGACGGGAAACGGTTCGCCATCGTCGGTGGACTGCCCAAGGGTACGGAGGTGAACTATGTGTACGAATACGATCTCGAGATGCGGTTTGTGAAGCGCCACGTTTTGCGGAGCGGCTACACGCTGCTCGGCATCCAGACGGCCTGCTGGGTTGACGACCAGTGGTGGTTCGGCTGCTACGGGGGCGCGCTGCTGCGGGCGGACTCGGGCTTTTCCTTTCTTGGGAGCAGTGCCATCGAGGCGTCGTACGGCATCGCAGTCCGAGATGAGAAGACGGTCTGGACGGGGCGCCACCACGGCCCGAAATGGGGAGGAAAGGGAGTCGTGTTCGCGATGAGCGACATTGTGTCGCCATCGAACAAGGCAGGCACCAAGAAGGATCGCGCACCATGAGGCGGAGTGCTGGATGCAATACTCAAGGGTTCTGAACGCATACGACAAGGCGACGTTTCTCTGCGGTGCGCGGGTTCCTCCAGAAATCGCCGATCCCGTAAGCAAGTCTCTACCAGAGGTGTTCCTCCTCAGTGAACTGCAGGAGGCGGCCGGGCGCGAAATTGCCGAGACGACGGGTGCGGAGTCAGGCTGCGTCACATCCTGTGCGGCCGCATGCATCACCCTCGGCGTCGCCGCCGCCATGGTGGGGGATGATCGCAGTGCCATCGCGCGGTTGCCTGATCCTGGATCCCATCCCCGCCGGATCGTGATACAGAAGGGGCACTGCATCAATTTCGGCGCGCCTGTTTCACAGCTTATACGCCTAGCCGGCGGCGAACTGGCCGAGGCCGGTCTTGAAAACGGATGTTCGGAGGAGCACATCCGTGCGGAATTGAGGCGGGCGCCCGCTGCCGCGGTGTTCGCAGTCGAGTCCTACCACACCGCCCAGTATGATGGCGTGCCTCTCGTTCGGCTTGCCGAAATCGCTCACGAAGAAGGTGTGCCTCTGCTGGTGGACGCAGCTACGCAGGAGTTGCGTCTTCCGCAACTTGTGCGGACCGGTGCGGACCTAATCGGCTGTAGCGCACACAAGTATTTCAGCGCGCCGACGGCGGGGGTGCTGGCCGGGCGGCGGGATCTCATTGAGGCCGTGCTCCTGCAGAGCGGGGGCATCGGGCGCACCATGAAGGTTGGGAAGGAGGGGATCGTCGGCGTGATCGCGGCGTTGAAAGCCTTTCGCAAGATGGATATGGACGCCTGGCGACGCAGGGAGGATGCCAAGATACTCCGCGTCGTGGCGGCGTTGGAGGATGTGCCCGGTCTGCGGCCAGTCGTCAGTCCCGACCCGAACGGTTGTCCCTTTCTGCGCGCGGAGGTGGTTGTCGACGAGTCGGTTCTGCATTGCGATGTCCGCACGTTCGCCGCGAAGCTCCTCACCTGCGATCCGGTGGTGGTCGTGCGAGTCTACGGAGGACAGGAACGTACCTTCCACATCAACGCGACCGAACTGACCGACGACGAAGTCGGGCTTGTGTGCCAGGCGCTTGCCGCCACGGCCGCCGCCTGTGTCCGTCCCACTGTGGCTTCCCAACGAGGCAGGTGAATAGGGGAACAGGAAGGAGGGATTCAGGAATTAGCACAGCCCACGTCCGCGCCGCAGCGCGCAGGTGCCGGTCTCTCCCTCCTTGCGGACCGGGCACGCACAACGTAAATTGCCCATTCGTTTCCTCCCATTCGCAGCATCCCATCAGCGACTCCATGAGCGTGACTACCCAATCAGTCGAAACTGGCGAAGGATTTGCGGCGCATTCAGTGCGTCCGGATTTGCTCTGGGCTTGTGGGCTGACGCTTCTCGCGCTGTTCGTTCGCCTCGCCTACTTCGCGGAGTACGCGCAGTTTCCCTTGTCCCACGTCGCGCTTGGGCCCGACATCAAGGAGTACGACACGTTCGCTAGACGAGTGCTCGCCTGTGGACTCGGCTGGGACAAGCTCCCCATACACGGTCCGTTCTATCCCATTGTGTTGTCCGGCATCTATCGACTGACGGGGCTGCGCCCGATTGCCGCACGCGGCGTGCAGTTGATCGTCAACGGGCTGGCCACGGGGCTGCTCTATGCCGCGTGTCGACATCTTTGGACGCGGAGGACGGCTTGTGTGGCCGCTGGCCTGTGGGCGTTGTACAAGCCATTGATTTACTACAGCGGCGAACTTTTCGCCGAGGGCCTGCTTGTGCTTCTCATTGTGTGCGCGCTCTTCTGTTGGGCACGGGCGCACGAGTCCGGGAGAGACGTGGCGGGAAAATGGTCCCTTGCGTGGCTGTCCGCCGCGGCGCTCTTTCTTGGTTTCGGCGCCATTACCCATGCGCTCAGCCTCGCTTTCTCGCTACCGTTTGTGCTGGGAGCGCCCTGGCTCCTGCATGGTCGCCGCAGACCGCGACAGGCGTGGGCTGCCATGGCTGCCATGGCCGGCGCCCTGGCGCTGCCGATTCTGCCAGTGACACTGCGGAATCATGCGGTCAGCGGGCAGTGGGTTCTGATTCAGGCACGCTCCGGATTGAACCTCTACATTGGAAACAACCCCGCGGCGACCGGAGGGTGCTACGTGCGTCCGGGAGAGGAATACGAGAAGCTTCTGCGTTGGCCTGAGGAGGAACATTGCACGACCGAAGCACAGAAAAAACGTTTTTGGAGAGGGAAGGTGCTCCAGTTCGTTCGGGCCCAGCCAGGCGGCGCGCTCTGGCTCGTGTCGCAGAAATTTATTCTCACCTGGAACTCTCGCGAGCTGCCCAGCGGTCCCGATTTGCCTGGAATACAGAAACTTTCCCGCTTCATGCGTTTGCCCCTGCCTGCTTTTGCCCTCCTCTTTCCACTGGCTGCGGCGGGGGGCATTTTGTGTTTTCGCGACCGCCGTTCCCTGGCGCTGCTTCTGCTGCCTGCCACCTATGGATGCGCACTTGCGGTCTTTGTCACGAGTGGACGGTACAGACTGGCAATGATTCCGGCTCTCGCGATTCTCGCTGGACGGGCGTTTGACATCTTGGCCATTGAAAGGCGCCGCCTCTCGAGAATCAGGGCGGTGTTTGCGGGAGCATCTCTCGTTCTTGCGTTGGGCATTGCTCTGGCTCCCCGGCCACCACCAATGCCAGGCGCGGAAGTGGAGACCGCACTGCTTCGCGGGGAGGCGGCCTGCGCCACGGGAGATCTAGCCTTGGCGGAGAGTGTTGTTCAGGCCGCAATCGAAAACCATCCGGACTCCGGTCCCTTGCTGCATCTTCGCGGAGTTGTCGCGGCGGAGAGGGGGGACTGGATCCGTGCTCTGGCGTTGTACGAGCGCGCGCTCGTGGCGTGCTCGGCTACCACACGCGTTCTCATTGACAAGGGCGTCGCTCTGTCACAACTCCATCGTGGGGAGGAAGCTCGCACAGTGTTGAGGCAGGCCGTTTCCCAAGCGCCGGGAATGGCGGATGCCTGGTACAATCTTGGAGTCGCCAACGAACGCGCCCAAAACATGACCGAGGCGCTGTCCAACTATGAGCGGGCGGTGAGCATTGACCCAACTCACGTCTCATCCTTGCTGAACCTGGGTCTTTGTCTGCATCAATTCGGACGCTTGGAAGCGGCCGAGCACCAGTACAATCGTGTGCTCTCTTTGGCACCCAGAAAGACCAAGGCTTGGAACGCCCTAGGTGTTGTCGCCTTGCAGCGCGGCACCATGCAGGAGGCAGTGGAATGCCTGGAGAAGTCCGTCAAACTCCTGCCCAGACAGCCTGAAATTTGGGCACTTCTCATGCGTGTTGTAAAAGATGTTTCCGGCCCGGACGCCGCTGCCCGCGTTCTTGAACGGGCAAGAGCGGCCAATCCACAAGACGCGTCGCTCCGGCGGGCGGCGAACGCGGCGTTTTCCGACGATCGCGGACACAAGGAGAGGGGACGATGAAAAGAGACAAAAGGCATTGGCAATTCCTTCTCATGGGCTGTATACTTATGAGCTCACGATTCTGCGTTTGCATGGCCGACGGAGCCGATGGTGCACTGACCCTCCGGTTGCAGGAGGTGAAGCTGGCCTTGCAGACGGAGAAGAGTAGGACCGAAAAACTGAAAACGGAGCGACAGCTTCTTCAACGAAAGCTGGAAGCTCTACGGACCCGCTACGCAGATCTCTATCTGAAAAGTAGAGAGAAGGTGGACCAGAAGGAAGACGAGCATCTCGCGATTGCTCATCTCCTCGAGGAGCGGAAGGACATTTCCTCGGGAATGGCTCTCTCGCAAGTGATCCGGGCGATGGAGGACACGCAGAAGGGCCAACGGCAGCTTCTGACCGCCATACGCGAGTATGAAGTCTATTTGGACTCCGTACTGGATATACTGAAACCTTCGGATGCTCTGCGCCGCGAAGTCAGCGCAAGGACCGCCGCATTGTCAAGGATGGGCGAGACGACGCTGACACCGCTGCCGTCAGTCGCCGGGCGAGGCAGTCGGAAAAACGCAATGCGTAGATGCCGGGTTCTGGATGTGAACGAAGAGTTGCAGATCGTGGTGCTTGATGCAGGATACGATGACGGACTCAGAGCCGGCACACGGTGGAATGTTTTGAGAGACACGAAGGTTGTAGCGCAGATCGAACTCTTAGAGGTGCGTAGACGAATCAGTGCCGCGATGCCGCTGAAGGGCGGGCTGAAGGCAATACTTCCAGGACAGCAGGTAGTTCCGAGCCGTGATGGCGACAAGTGAGAAGCGGAACCAGAGCTGTCCTTTATATGAGAGTGTAGTGAACCTCAGGGCGGACTGGAAGCCCTGACAAGCGGCACTTCACTGGGTAAAAGTGGAAACGAACAAGAGAAAGTGCAGTCATGCAAGCGCGAGCAGTAACACGGTACGTGCATCTTTCGCCGTTCAAGGCGAGGCAAGTGGCACGGCTGATTCAGGGGAAAGCGGCGGCGGAGGCATTGGCCCTCGTCGATCTTATCCCCAGGAAAGCCGCCCGCTTAATTGGCAAAACGCTGCGCTCCGCCGTCGCAAACGCGGAGAATGATGAGAAGAGCGGCGTCAGCGTCGCGCAGCTCATCGTCAAAGAAGCCATTATCGGCGAAGGGCCGACCATGAAGCGATTCCGCCCCAAGGCGCGTGGAATGGCGGGTCGGATACGCAAGCGCACGAGCCACATTCGTGTGGTCGTGACGGACGAGCAAGCTTAGGGAGCGGAAACGTGGGTCAGAAAGTAAATCCTGTCGGATTCAGGATTCCGGTCACAAAAGACTGGAAATCGCGGTGGTTCGCTCGCAAGGCCGAGTTCGGTCCCTTGCTGATGGAGGACCTGCGCATTCGGGAGTTCGTGAAAGAACGGCTCAAGCGGGCCGCCGTCTCCAAGGTGACCATCGAGCGGTTCGCAAGGCGGCTCAGAGTCACTGTTTTCAGCGGTCGGCCGGGGCTAGTGATTGGTCGCAAGGGCCAGGAAATCGAGCGGATAAAGACCGAGATCGGCAAACTGGCTGAGGGACAGGAGATCTACCTTGACATCAAGGAGGTCCGCACGCCGGAAATGGACGCCCAACTCGTTGCCGAGAACATCGCTCAGCAGCTGGAGAGGCGCATGAATTTTCGCCGCGCGCTCAAGCGGGCCATTCAGACAACCATGGATCTGGGGGCGGAGGGAATCCGCGTCCGGTGCGCTGGTCGCCTGAACGGTTCCGAGCTTGCAAGAACCGAGCAGTATCGCGACGGCAAGGTTCCGTTGCACACGCTTCGAGCCAACGTCGATTATGGCTTCACAGAGGCACGCACTCTGGCCGGAGCAATTGGCGTGAAAGTATGGATCTGCAAACCCCACAACTGGGAGGAAACTCAAAATGCCTCTGATGCCAAAACGCGTAAAGCACCGAAAGGTGCAGCGCGGAAGCCTCGCAGGTAACGCGAGCCGGAACAACAAACTCGACTTTGGCGAGTATGGACTTCAGGTTCTCGACCGCGGTTGGCTCACGGCCAACCAGATCGAGGCGGCCCGTGTCGCGGCAACGCGTCACATGCAGCGCCGCGGTCAACTATGGATTCGCGTCTTCCCGGACAAGCCCATCAGCAAGAAGCCCCTTGAGGTTCGCATGGGAAAGGGGAAGGGCAACCCTGAAGGATGGGTCGCATGTATCCGTCCAGGAAATATGATTATCGAGGTTAGCGGCTGCACGGAGACTATAGCAAAGGAGGCGCTTGCCCGCGCCGCCAGCAAGCTCCCGTTCCGCTGCAAGTTTCTTACACGACACCCGGTGGCCTAGGGGCACGCCCCAACCACTACCAGGAGACCGCAGCAGATGAAATCAGCCGAAATCCGGCAGCTGACTGATGACGAGTTGGCTAAGACCATTGACGAGAACAAGCGGGAGCTGCTCAACCTCAGGCTGCAAGCGCAGACCGGGCAGCTTGAAAACACAGGGCGAGTGCGGCTCGTGCGCAAGGACATTGCGCGATGCCGAACAGAGCAAAGCGCACGTGCCTCACAGGCCAAGTGACGGAAGGTTTGACAGACCATGGCAGAGGAACAAGAAAGCAAGCGGGGATTACGCAAGACTAGGACCGGCACGGTCCTAAGCGATTGCCAGGAGAAAACCCTGGTGGTCAAAGTCGCGCGCAGAGCCGCTCACCCCCGATACCATAAGGTGGTGACGCACAGCAAGAAGTACTACGTGCACGACGAGAATAACGAAGCGCGCGTGGGCGACGTGGTTGAAATCATGGAGACCAGGCCGCTGAGCAAGCTGAAACGCTGGCGTCTACTCTCCATCGTTCAGCGCGCCGCGACCGATTAGGAGGTTGTCCCATGATTCAAATGCAGTCAAGTCTTGACGTGGCGGACAACTCGGGCGCCCGCAGAATCGTCGCGATCACCACCCTAGGCCAGAGCAAGCGCTACGGTCGTGTGGGTGACACCATTCGCGCCACGGTGAAAGAGGCCCAGCCCAATGGGGCCGTCCGCTCTGGCGAGCTGGTCCTGGCGGTCATCGTTCGGACGGCATCGAACATTCGGCGCCCCGACGGTTCCTGTCTTAGGTTCGATCGCAACGCCGCAGTCATCATTGATGACCAGGGAAACCCGCGCGGCACTCGTATTTTTGGTCCCGTGGCCCGCGAGCTCCGCGACAAGAACTTCATGAAGATAGTGTCCCTCGCCCCGGAGGTGCTGTGATGGCCAAGCGTATCAAAAAAGGCGACACAGTCGTCGCGATCGCCGGCAAGAACAAGGATGATCGCGGCACAGTTCTAGCCGTGGACTGGGCGAAGCAGACGGTTCTGGTCGAAGGCCTGAACCTCTATAAGAAAACAGTGCGACGCTCGAACGACAGTCCGCAGGGCGGCATCAATGATGTCGAACGGCCGATGCACATATCCAATGTGATGCTGGCCGAGCGCCACGAGGCTCGCGCCGCTCGCCGGAGCCCTTCCGAACCGGTGGCGGACACGTCGCCAGCCGGTGACGAAGAGGCCACCGAAACGGCTGAGTCCTAAGGAGGTTTCGGACGATGATGAAGAGTGCTCTGTACGAAAGATACAAGACCGAGGTGGTCCCGGAGCTGATGAAGCGCCGCGGATACAAGAATGTGATGGAAGTGCCGCGCCTGCTCAAGGTTGTCATCAACAGCGGCGTCGGCACGGCCAAGGACAAAGAGGTTCTTACCGCGGCCACCGAGACGCTGGCAGCCATTACGGGGCAGAAACCCGTGGTGACCAAGGCGCGCAGGGCCATCTCCAATTTCAAACTGCGAGAAGGCATGAACGTCGGAACCTGTGTGACCTTGCGCAGGGGAGTGATGTACAACTTCCTCAATCGTTTGATCAACATCGCCCTCCCGCGTGTTCGAGACTTCCGGGGGGTGCCTGCGACATCGTTTGACGGCGCTGGCAACTACAGCTTCGGGCTCAATGATCAAAGCGTGTTCACTGAGATCGACCTGGACAAGATCAAGCATACACTAGGCATGGACATCACCCTAGTGACCACGGCCAAGACCGACGATGAGGCGAGGGAACTACTCACGCTCATCGGCATGCCCTTCGCCACGGGCAACTAGGAGGACTGAAAGAATGGCGAAAACTGCACTGATTATGAAGTCGAAGCGGATTCCGAAGTTTTCCGCTCGTGGATACAACCGATGTGCGCGTTGCGGCCGTCCGCGCGCTTACATGCGGAAGTTCAACCTCTGTCGGATCTGCTTCCGCGAGCTTGCGAATCGCGGAGAGATTCCCGGCGTGATGAAAGCAAGCTGGTAGGGAGATACTGTTATGAGTATGAGCGATCCCATTGCCGACATGCTTACGCGCATTCGCAATGCCGCAAGGGCAAAACTGCCAACGGTGTCGATGCCGGGCAGCAAGATGAAAATGGCGCTGTCGCAGGTGTTTCAAGACTGCGGTTTTGTCGCCGGCACCTCCATGGGCGAAGACGCCCAGGGGCACAAGGAGCTAACGGTCGAGCTGAAATACAAGGGCAAGCGTAGCACGCCCGTCATCGAAGGCATTCAGCGCATCAGTAAGCCATCCTGCCGCGTGTACGTCGGCAGTGGTGAGATCCCGCGCGTTCTAGGCGGTCTAGGCGTTGCCGTGCTGTCCACCAGCCAAGGCATCGTGAGCGACCGGACTGCACGCAGCAAGAATATTGGCGGCGAGGTCCTCTGCTACATTTGGTAGTTTGGGCTCGGTCTGCAGAAGGAACACACTCATGTCACGGATGGGAAAGAAACCGATTGATCTCAAGGATGGGGTGTCCATCGAGGTGGTCGGAGACGAGGCTCGGGTGAAGGGGAAGAAGGGCGAGCTTGCTCTCCGGATTCCCGATGTCATCAGCGTGGCTGTCGAAGACAAGAAGGTGGTCGTGTCCCGCTCCGGCGAGAACAAGGACGCGAAAGCCAAACACGGCATGGTGCGCAGCATCCTGAGCAGTATGATCAAGGGCGTCACCGAGGGCTTCAAGCGCGAGCTTGAGTTCCAGGGGGTTGGCTATCGTGGCCTGCTGAAAGGGCGCCATTTGTCATTGAATCTGGGGTTCTCGAATCCTGTTGAGTACGATGTCCCCGAAGGTGTTGAAGTGTCCATGCCCGACCAGACCCATATCGTTCTCGAGAGTATCGACAAGCAGGTTGTGGGACAGGTTGCGGCGATCATCCGCGGGTTTCGTCCGCCGGACGCCTACAAGGGCAAGGGCATCCGGTACGTCGGCGAGCAGATCTCTCTGAAGGAAGGCAAGACGGTCGCTTAGGCGAGGGTCTGTCCCGTGTCAGGTCCGGTTGATTTCGGCCGGAGCAAGGAGTTTGTGAAGAGATGAGCAAGGCAACAAGAAAAGAGGCGCGTGTCAAGAGACATCGGCGCTTGAGGCAGAAGGTCGCCGGCACTGCGGGTCGTCCGCGAATGGCCGTCTGCCGCACGGATCAGCACATTCATGTGCAGTTCATTGATGATGAGGCCGGCGTAACTCTGGTCTCCGTGTCCTCGGTGGACAAGGAGTTCAAAGAGACGGGGTTGCGGTGCGATATGAAAGGTGCCGTAGTTCTGGGCAAGATGGCGGCTGAGCGGGCCAAGGCGGCTTCGCTAAGCAGCGTAGTCTTCGACCGCGGCGGCTTTCAGTTTCTCGGCCGGATTAAAGCGCTGGCCGATGCGGCGCGCGAGGCAGGACTGCAGTTTTAGAGATCGCAATCGTCCGTTCTGGTGCCCAAGGGCATGGCGGACGGAGCAAAGGTAGGAGTTTGTCCCGTGGCACAAGGCAGATATGGCAGGGCGGAGCGCGGCGAGCAGGACAGTGAGTTCGAAGAACGCGTTGTCAATGTGAATCGATCCAGCAAAGTGGTCAAAGGCGGTCGCAATTTCCATTTCAGCGCTCTGATTGTTGTGGGCAACCGCAAGGGTCAGGTTGGAGTTGGCTTTGGAAAGGCGAACGAGGTCGCCGACGCGATCCGCAAAGGCGGTGAGCTGGCCCGTAAGGCTATCGTGACCATTCCCATGAGCGGCGCGACGTTGACTCATGCGGTTTCGGCGCGGTTTCGAGGGGGCAAAGTGATCATGCGCCCCGCCTCCGAGGGAACCGGTATTATCGCAGGCGGCGGAATGCGTGCGGTTCTTGAACTTGGCGGAGTCAAAGATGTCCTTGCCAAGTCGCTCGGCAGCGCGAATCCCCTCAACGTGGTGAAGGCCACGATGAAGGGAATCAGCCTGTTGCGCACCCGTGAAGAAATACTTGACAAGCGCGATATTTCGACGCTGTAGGCGGCGAGTCTGTGAGGACAGCGATGAAACTACACGAATTGAAAAACACGTTTTCCCGTAAGCCCCGCAAGAGAGTGGGACGCGGCGATAGTTCTGGCACTGGGCGCACGGCCGGCCGGGGTGAAAAGGGCCAGGGCTCGCGCTCTGGCTCCAAGCGGAGGCTTCACTTCGAGGGTGGACAGATTCCACTCTTTCGGCGCCTTCCGAAGCGCGGCTTCACGAACCCGAATCACATCACCTACACGGTAGTGAATGTCCGGTTCTTGGAAGAGAACTTCAACGGCGGGGACGAGGTCGACAAGGCCGCGTTGAAAGCCAAGGGGTTGCTCAGCAAGATGAGCGAGCCCTTGAAGATTCTTGGCGACGGCGAGATAAGCAAGGCCCTCACGGTCCGTGCTGACAAGTTCTCCGCGAGCGCCAAACAGAAGATCGAGGCTGCCGGTGGTGCCTGCGAGACCCTGTGAGCGTATCGACGCCCTTGTTGCGTCTTCTGATGTACTGTGGCGGAGAATTCTCTCCGTGAGGATAGCACGTCACACCTAGAGAGGAACGAGCTGATGCTGTCAGCCTATGCCAACATAGCCAGGATCCCGGAGCTTCGGAAACGGGTGTTGTTCACGATGGGGATCCTGGCACTATGCCGGGTATCCACCAACATACCGTGTCCAGGAGTCGATCCGGAAGCGCTGGCCCAGATGTTCGGACGGATGAACTCGGGTGGTGGCGGCATGCTTGACATGCTGAACCTGTTCAGCGGTGGCGCGTTGCAGCGTTTTGCCGTGGGCGCCCTCGGGATCATGCCCTACATTTCCGCATCCATCATCATGCAGTTGATGACGCCGGTTATTCCGACGCTGGAGAAAATGGTGCGCGAGGGTGAGTCCGGCCGCCAGAAGTATCAGCAGATCAGCAGATACGTGACTGTGATCATCTGTATTATTCAGGGCACGATGTTTGCTACGGCGATGATGAATCTGCCGAGTGGCGAAAAGGTCGTTTTCACGCCGGGACTGGGTTTTGTGATCCGCACGGTGATCACCCTGACCGCCGGCGCGATGCTTCTGATGTGGTTTGGCGAGATGATCACCGAGCGCGGCATAGGAAATGGTGCCTCGTTGATCATCACAGTGAACATCCTGTCGCGCCTTCCCCAGGCCGTTGTGAGCCTCTATACGATGGTTCGTGGTGGCGCCGTCTCGGGCGGTCAGGAATACGGGATCATCCACGTGCTGCTCCTTCTTGGAGTATTCTTTCTCGTTTGCATGGGTGCCGTCGCGTTGACACAGGGGCACCGGAAGGTTCCAATTCGATATGCAAAGCGGACGGCTGGGCGCACGGGAGCACCTGCTGGTTCGACGAGCTATCTTCCTCTGCGGGTGAACTATTCTGGTGTGATGCCGATCATTTTCGCAGGTGCAATCCTGATGTTCCTGACCATGGGACCTCGTTGGTTGGCGGTACAGTTCCCGGACAACTGGTTACTTTCTTTCATCAACCAGAACATGTCGTATGCCAGTGGCGGGTACATGTTTGTGTATGGTATGATGATCTTGCTGTTCTGTTTCTTCTGGGTGGCAAACCAGTTCAATCCCGTCCAGATTGCTGATAACCTGCAGAAGAGCGGGGGCTATGTTCCTGGGATCCGACCGGGACAGCCGACGGCTGAGTTCCTCGAAACCAGTATGACGAGAATCACGATTGCCGGTGCTATCTTTCTTACGGGTCTGGCTGTGATTCCGATGCTGTTGACGAAGCAGTTCGACCTGCCGCAGACCGTTTCCCAGTTCTTTGGCGGCACGAGCCTTCTGATCATGGTCGGTGTGGTTCTCGACACCATGCGCCAGGTCGAGACACATCTGATGTCGAACCACTACGACGGCTTCCTCAGCAAGGGGAAACTGCGCAGTCGGCAGCGGTAGACCGATTCCCTTCGATTCCTTCAGGATGCCAGGCGACTTAGTGCGCCTGGCATCTTTTTTTGTCTGTGAGACTGCTGCCGAGTCTTGCTTCCGCCTGCGTGCCGACTAGTTTTCAGTGGTATCTCCGCTCTGCTACGGGGGAATTGGTCTCGACCTTGCCGCCCATGGCGCCGTAGCGTGTTCCCGACAACCCACTCGGAGGCGATCCCGATGAGCAGATTCCCCTTGTGTGTTGTGCCACTGTTTCTGGCCGCAACGATGTGGGCTGACGACGCGGGAAAGCAACTGGATGCCGCCGATAGCCTGGCTGCAGGTTGTTCGGAGTTTGCCTGCAAGTTGTACGGGCAGATACGGACACGGGAGGGGAACCTATGTTTGTCCCCTTTTTCCATCTCCACGGCTGGCGCGATGTTGACTGCGGGGGCGAATGGTGATACCGCGAAGCAACTGAATGATGCATTCGTTTTTCCCGCGGCGCGGGAGGATCTCCTGAAAGACTGGCGGCGCATGCGCAAGCGGCTCGGGAAATCGGTGTCCGTCGGAGAGGTGACCCTGCGGCTTGCGAACGCGGCCTGGTTTGAGAAGTCAGAGCCTCCCATTGCGAGCTATACCGGGGCATTGGACAATGCGTTCCGGGCCCACGTGTTTCCAACCAGTTTTCGCACTGCGCCGGACGCGGCTCGGAGCGAGATCAATGCCTGGGTTGCGCGAGCTACTCGTCAACGGGGAATGCAGCTTTTTGGCCTGGGCATCATCACGGGCCAGACCGCAGTTGTCCTGGTCAACGCAGCCTATTTCCAGGGCAGTTGGAGGGATGAGTTTGACCGTTACGACACCAAGCGGCGGACGTTTCACCTCGCAGCGAATCGGAGAATCCGCGTTCCGACCATGCGTCGGCAGACAACCACGCGCTATGCGCAGCATAGGATGCTGAAGGTCGTTCCTTTGTCCTACAAGAGCTGCTCCCTTGAGATGATTCTGCTTGTGCCGGAAAAAGTCGATGGACTGGCCGATGTGGAGGCTGCGCTGACTGGCGAAAAGCTGGCCGAGTGGCTTCAGCCGGGAAAAGCCTGGCGAAAGTCCGTCGAGGTGAAGCTCTATCTGCCGAAGTTCCGCATTAAAAGCGATTTCCGGCTGAAGGTTCCCCTTCAGGCTCTTGGGGTGAAAGATGCATTCAGT
>JAGLDW010000532.1 GCA_023145395.1 Lentisphaeria bacterium
ACTGCCAGATCATCCCGGATTTCGATGGAGACGCTTTTGTGTTCGTCCCCTTGTTCCATGCTGTGGAATTGGAGCAGCGTCTGCGGATTTCCGTGCTGGCCGATGGGAAGGTTGCGGGCGCCGCGACCGTCGCCGCTGCGGACGGCGTGCCCGTGCGAGTGGCGCTGGACGAGGTCAGACACTGGTCCCCCGCAGGCCCGTTTCTCTACGATGTGCGCTACGAGACGCTTGATGGTTCTGGCGCCGTGATCGATGTCGTCCAGAGCTACGCGGGCCTTCGCAAGGTGCAGGTCCAGGGCGACCGTGTATTTCTCAACAACGAGCCGCTCTACTTCCGCTTTGTCCTCGACCAGGGCTTCTATCCGGACGGCATCTGGACCGCGCCCACGGACGCCGCGCTGCGTCGCGACATCGAGCTGTCCATGAAGGCCGGTTTCAACGGCGCGCGTCTCCACCAGAAGGTTTTCGAGGAACGCTTTCACTATTGGGCTGATCAGCTCGGGTACCTGACCTGGGGCGAATCCGCGAGCTGGGGCTGCAATGTCAACCGGCTGGAGGACGCACGGAACTTTCTCAGCGAGTGGCGCGAGATTGTGGTCCGCGACCGGAACAAGCCATCCATCATCGCCTGGACCCCGTTCAACGAAACCCGGGAGGTGAGCGCCCCCGCTCAGCATCACCGACTCCACATTGACGCCTACGAACTGAGCAAGGCGCTCGACCCGACGCGCCCGGTCAACGACACCAGCGGCTACATCCACGTGCGCACCGATCTCTGGACGGTGCATCACTACGAGCGTGCGGACAAACTTGGCGCATTCCTGCAGCCTGCGGAGAGCGCGGACGGCGTCTTCCATCGCTGGCCGGAACTGGAGGCGTCCTACCAGGGGCAACCCTACATCAATGACGAGTTCGGCGGTCTGAAATGGATTCCCAAGGATCGACGGGCCTTCGCCGACAACACCTGGGGCTATGGCAACGACCTTGAGAGCATCGAGCAGTTCTACGAACTCCTGGAGGCCGAGATCGACGTCATGCTGGCCATCCCAAATCTCAGTGGCTGGTGCTACACCCAGCTCACGGACATCGAGCAGGAGCAGAACGGGGTCTACAACTACGACCGCACCGGGAAGTTCGACCTTGACCGCCTCGCAGCCATCTTCCGCAAGGAACTGTAGGCGGAGCCGCGCATGCAGAACTATGTTGGCACCAGTGATGCTCGCTCTCTTGGAAAATGAGTCCAGACCAAAGGTGTCGATATGGTCAGTATGAAGGAAATCGAAGACGTGGGGCGCCAAATCGGCGACCGTTTCAACCCGGAGCGCATTATTCTTTTTGGTTCCTATGTGGATGGGGAACCGACTGATGACTCGGACGTGGATCTCCTGGTGGTGATGCCAACCGATGGCTCGTCGGTGGACCAATCGGTTGAGATTCGGCTGTCTGTACACCCGCTTTTTCCCATGGATTTGCTTGTACGCACGCCTAAGAAGGTGCGGGAGCGTTTGGACATGGGTGACCCATTCATACGCAGAATTATGGAAGAAGGGAGATGTCTGTATGAAGCCCATTAGCACTGAGTGGGTTGGGAAGGCGGAAGGCGACTTCGCCCTATATGGAGAGAGAGGGACGGGTGCGCAAGAATCCGTCGTACGATGGCGTGTGTTTTCATGCACAGCAGTGTGCCGAAAAGTACCTCAAAGCCAAGCTGAACGAAGGTGAAATTGAATTTGGCAGAACACACGATCTTGTGGCCTTGCTCGAGACTGCTCTGACTCTGGAACCATCGTGGGAGGCGTTCGCCCGTGATCTGGCCTACCTTTCCGCCTTCGCTGTGGCGTATCGATATCCGGGAGAACTCGCAACATGTGAACAGGCGAAGGATGCGATTCGCCGTTGCCGGCGGTTCCGTTCGGCAGCCCGCCAGGCACTTGGGATTGCGGATAGCTCCTGTTAAGATGGAAAAATGAACACCCAATAACCAACAAGGAATGTCTAACTCTCAAGGCAAGATGCCGCCGTGGCCGGCGGTGAAGAATGTGCGGTCTCCGCACGATGCTTTCCGATGGATGTTGATGATTCCTTGTCCTGCTGAGCAGGACTGGATATCCGGAATCTGAAAAATCGGAAAATCTTGGTAGATGGCTTCAATCCGATTCGGGAGGAGATGTTGGAGCAGTGAGACAAAACAATATAATACTGAAGCTGTTCGTGATGGTCGATCACGTGTCTTCCTCTGCGAGACTGAAGGGCTCGGAGACACTGAGGTGAGCCGTATCGCAGAAGATGCCATGCGGGCTCTTCATCGTTACGAAGGTCCCATCTTCAGAATCTGAACATCACGACCCTCCATTGGGGAGACTCTATGAAACTGGGCGTTGAAAACCGCACGATCATGGTTCCTGCGCCAGCACAAGGCGGGTGTCCGCTGGAGGCATTGCGCCGGGGTTGCCTGGCCTCGCTGGGCGAGGGGGAAGCACCTGTGCGCGTGGTGGTCAGTCGCTCGGATGCCTCTGGCTGGCTGTGCGAGCTTGCCGTCTTGCGGAGCCAGGGCGAGCAGTGTCCTGTGCTCGATCCCGAGCTTCTGTTCCGTCTCCGTCCGCGCGAGTATGCGGACGCGGGATCCTTCAATGTGGCGCTTCTGATCCCAACGGGTGTGGGCGCCCAAATCGGGGGCCATGCGGGGGACGGCGGTGCGGTCGCGCGCTTGCTTGCGGGTACCTGCGACACGCTGATCACCCATCCGAATGTGGTGAATGCCTCCGACATCAACGAATTGCCCGACAACGGTCTGTACGTCGAGGGAAGTGTGCTGACCCGTGTGCTCATGGGGACGGCGGCGCTGCGGCCCGTTCGCTCAAACCGAGTCCTGCTGGTGCTCGACAAGCATCCCGACGCCGAAGTCGGCGCCTTGAGCATCAACGCGGGTGCGGCGGCCCGGGCCACCATGGGCGTGGACATCCCCGAAGTGGTGGAGCTTGCCCCCCCCGTGTACATGAAAGCGGAGTTCTCCGAATCCGGCGCGGCGGTGGGGACGGTGGAGCGACTGGAGCGGCTGCATGAACTTATCGAGAGTCGCCGCGGACAGTTCGACGCGCTGGCGTTAGCATCGGTGGTCGATCTTCCCTGGTCCGTGCACGAAACCTATCTGGCGGCGGAGGGCGAGATGGTGAACCCCTGGGGTGGAGTCGAGGCGATTCTGACCCATGCCATCTCCATGCTCCACGATCTGCCCACCGCCCATGCCCCGATGATGGAGAGTCGCGAGATTCTCATGGAGTTCACAGGCGTCGTGGATCCGCGCATGGCGGCGGAGGAGATCTCAAGCGCCTTTCTGCACTGTGTGATCAAGGGGCTGCATCGCGCGCCGCGGATCGTGACTGATCCCGCGCAGTTTCACCATCCCGGCATCGTTGCCGCTGAGCATGTGGACTGCATTGTGGTTCCCGATGGCTGTCTGGGCTTGCCAGTACTCGCCGCCGCCGCTCAGGGTATCCCCGTGATCGCCGTGCGGGAGAACAAGACCTGCATGCGGAATGATCTGGGCGCACTCGCTTTTTGCGGAGGACTTCATGTCGTGGAAACCTATCTGGAGGCGGCGGGGCTGCTCACCGCCATGCGTGTCGGCGTCTCGCGCGAGTCGGTCATCCGCCCCCTGGAGCACTGTCGTGTGACGACATTCTAAGTTCTCGATAACATGTGCGAGCGCGCGCGAAGGTAGAGGAATGCATGGACAATGGAACTGTGGATGCTGGAAAGTTCCGCTCTCTTTTGTCGGAGCGCGCCGCGCCGCTGGCTCGGGTCGCGCTGGCGGTGGCCAGTGGGAAGGTCTGTCTCGACCACCCCCTGCTGTGCGTTCTGCTTGCGGAGTCGGATCAACTCGAGGCAGTGCTGGACCTCTACGGCGCCGCGCACAACCGCGACTGGCACACCTTTCGCATGCGCACGGCGGCGGTGAGAAACTTCTCCGATGCAGCCTGCCAGTTGCTCACTTTGGAGCACTACGCCGCCATGGGGCACCGCAGTGCGGATTTGCCCGACACATTCCTCGCGGAGACGCAGGAAGCGCAGAACTGCCTTCAGTTCATTCTACGTTGCGCACTGCGCTACTGGCGTGAGGAGGCGCTGCATCTCGGCCTGGAGTTCGGGAATGCGTCGATCGAGGGCACGCTCGTTCGCCTAGCGTTGCCGGAAGGCGTCCTGGCCCCCGACCACGAAGTCCAGCGCGACCTCTCGCCGGAGGAGCAGGTGGTCCACCTAGCCACGCTATCTCTCGAGACGGGTGCGGACGTGCGTATGCTGCAAAGCATCCGCGAGCATCCGCCAACGGATTGGGGAGCGCTCATGCCCGACCCGGTGTGCGAGGAGTCGCTGGGCCATATTCACAATCGATTCCACATGTTGCAGTCGCTCTACGACACCTACGTGAGCAATACGCAAACCGAGATTGTGGACCGTGATCTGCGCACACTGCGTAGGCTCGTGCAGACACTTGCCCGCCTGACACGTGTGGCTTGTCTGCTTGTGCATTTTCAGGAGCGCCATGCAGACACCCACGAGGACGATCCCTTCGTCTCCTGCCCCGAGTGTCCGATCGGAGGCGAGATCTATTTGCAGCTGCTCTTCGGCTATTGCCTAGGCCACGCTGCAGATCTATGCCAAGCTGTGCGGGCCGTGGCGCAACGCATCTTGGCGCACCACGCCAAGACGGGCACCATTGCAGTGCGTGTGCCGCGCTATCATGGGTTCCACGTCCGTCCGTCCACTATGATTTCCCAGATTGTCAAGCATTATGGCAGCGCGGTGTCCATGAAACTGGCGGGCATGGAGTACGACGCTTCCAGCGTCATGGCGCTGATCCGGGCCAACGAATACATCCAGTCCGAAAAACGGAATGCCGTGGGCAAGATGGTTGCGGGCACGGATCTAGAGGTCTGCACGCAGGGGATCAGCGACCGCCGCGCAGCTGTGCGCCGAGTGCTGAGCATTCTCGAGGAGAAGGGGGCCTTGATCGTTCACCAACACAAGCTGCCGCTGGATGAACTGCCCATTGACGAGGATGCGAACTTGGCAGAGGTCGTTCTTGATGTGGTGGCACGGTTGCTGGCGGCTCGCCACATCGACATCCCCTTCGAGCTGGAAGTCGAGTTCACAGGAGACCATCGCGTGCTGAAGGATATCCAGATCCTGGCCGAACACGACTACGGGGAGGATTCCATGGGACGGAACATCCCCCTACCGTCCACTCTCGACTATCTACACCGCAAGTAACCCGCGGCACCTGCTACTGTGCATCGCCAATGCTTACCTCGGCGAAGGTCTTGATCTCGGCAAGGATGCGCGTGGCTGCATCGAGCAGTTTCATGGCAAGCGCGGCGCCGGTTCCCTCCCCCAGCCTGAAGCCCAGGTCGAGCAGTGGTTCCAGGCTCAGCCGCTCATGCATGAAGCGGTGCCCGATTTCCACGGAACGATGGCTGGCAAAGAGGTAGTCCTTTGCTTGGGGCGCCAATTCGCAGGCCAGGAGTGCACCCGCCGTTGAGATGAGACCATCGCAGACCACGGGGACGCCATGCTTTGCGGCTCCCAGCACAAGGCCGCCAAGGGCGCCGATCTCGCACCCGCCCACTTTTGCGAGCACGTCGAGCGGGTCGGCTGGGTCGGGCCTGTGGAACTCGAGCGCTTTCTCGATGACGATTGTCTTGTGGGTGAGCATTGCATCGTCGATTCCGGTGCCCCGTCCCGTGAGTTCGTCCACGGACAGCTCCGAAAAGGTCGCGATGATTGCCGTGGAGGGGGTGGTGTTGCCGATACCCATGTCGCCGGTTCCCAGTAGATCAAGGGGCTCCTGCGCCATGAGTTGATCCACGATTTCGATGCCCGCTTCCAGGCAGCGCACCGCCTCGGCGCGGCTCATGGCGGGTTCCCTGGCGAAATTGGCGGTGCCAAAGCGCACTTTTTTGTGGAAGATGGGCAGGTCTGCAGGAAACGTGTGGTTGACCCCAATGTCGGCGACGCACACTGTCGCGCCGACGTGTCTGCCCAGCACGTTGATGCTGGCGCCGCCGTTGACGAAGTTGTAGACCATCTGCGGTGTCACCTCCGCAGGGAACAGGCTGACTCCCTCTTCGACGATGCCGTGGTCTCCGGCGCAGGTGACGATCACCTTCTTGTCCAGGCGCACGTCCATCTTGCCCGCGATACCGGCCAGACGCGCGGCGATTGGTTCCATCATGCCCAGGCTTCCAGCCGGGCGAGCTTGGTCGCGAAGTCGTTGCTCGGCGGCGGCGCGCATGTCCGCGTCTGGTGGTGTGATAGCGGCAATGCAGGCATCAAGCGTGTTCATCGTGGTGGTTCCCATGTGGTAAAGACTGTCCGGCGCGAACGGACTGGCCTGGACGCGGAGGTGAATCTCCTCGACGGCGCCTCAGTTAGAGCGAGTAGTCGGCGTGGTCGGGTTCGGCTAGATCGGGACCGACAAGGTGCAATCCCCCATCCACGTAGAGGACTTGCCCTGTGATCGTCTCCGCCCGTGCAAGGAAGAGACAAGCTTCGGCAATTTCCTCCTCCGCCGAATTTCTGGCCATGGGAATAAGCCGGATGATACGCTCGATCTTGGCTGGGTCAGCTCCCGGCGGTGGGAGCACCACTCCGGGAGCCACGGCGTTGACCCGGATGCGCGGCGCCCATTGCACCGCCGCTGCCTCGGTAGCATCGCGCAAACTCTTTTTTGCGAATCCGTAGGTGCTTGCAGACGGGTCCACTGTTGCCACACGCTGGTCCAGGAGATTGATGATATTCCCTTCTTCGCAGTACCTGGCAAAATCCCGCATGAGCAGGAAGGGGGCGACAAAATTGATCTCGTAATCTGCGCGCAGGCTTTCTGCGATGACATGGGTAAGAGGGCAACGCCGATACACTGAAGCGTTGTTGACGAGGCAGTTGAGGGCTCGTCCATCCGCCACTAGGGATGCAATGAGCTTCCCACGTTCGGCTGCCTGCATTAGATCTGCCTTCACGCATTCGTGCCCGGGAGAGATGGTGGCAAGTTCGCCAAGCAGCGAGTGAGCTTCCGCCTCCGACGAATTGTAGTGAATGACAACCCGTGCCCCGGCTTTTGCGAAGGCACTGGCGGTGGCTCGCCCAATCCGCACTCCGGCACCAGTGATCAGCACGCGCGTGTTTTCCATCGATCTCATTGTGTGCGCCTCCCGTGCGCCTGCCCGCTTGTTCCCATTTTCCAAGCTAAGGGGTCACACATGATCCATACCACCATCTACCTTATCATGAATCATAAGGTCTGCAAAGTCTGGCGCAATCGAGTGTCTCGCGCTATATTTTAGGTTCGCGAATCACCATGTGTTCAGATAGGCCTCAACTAGATTGAGGCGAAAGGGCTGGCTTCATGCAGGACTGGGTCGAAAAACTACTGCGTGTTCAGGATCTGGACCTTCGCATCGCCAAGCTGTCGAAGCTGGCTTCCTCCGTGCCCGCAAAACAGGAAGAGGCCGAAAATATGCTGGCCTCCGACAATCGAGCGGTGGACGAGGCAAAGGCCGAACTGCTAGAGGCGGAGGTGGAGCGGAAGAAGATCGATCTGGACATGGATGGTCATAAGCAGAAGAAGACAGATTTCCAGGCCAAGAGCGCGATGATCAAGAACAACGAGGAATATCGTGCGGCGATGAGCCAGATCGAGAAATGCGATCATCAGATTGAACAGTGCGAGGAGCACCGAGAGGGCGCCTCCGCCGTCATTGAGGAAATCAAGAGAAAGCAGCTCTCCCTGAACACGAACTTGAGCGCTACAAAAATGCGGGTTGAGGATAAGAAGAAAGATCTCGATGTGAGGGCGGCCAATTGCAGGGCGGAGCTGGAGAAGCTTCGTGCTGAACGACCCTCTGTCATTGGCGAGGTTGATAGAAGCTGGGCCAATAGGTACGAACGCTTGCGCAAGCGGCTGCCCCTCGGTCGGAAGGACCAAAAGGTCCTAGTTCCCGTGCGCAACGAGGTCTGTGATGGCTGCCGCATGAATGCAACTGCCCAAGTTAGGATGAACGCCCGGAAGGGCATGCTTGTGGGATGCGAGTACTGCGGCGCCATGTTGTACACCGACGATTGACACCTGCGCAGGGCTGGAAAAGACCACAAGGAGGGGAGCGATGCGTAGACAGCTCGACCTCTTCTTCATGGCTCTCGTCTTCTTTACACGAATCCCCGCCCCCGCCTGGGCTCGGTACAGTGAAGAGGACTTTCACCACTCGTCTCGCTACTACCCCGTGGTCGGTGTTCTGGTCGGCCTGATCGGTGCGGGGCTCTACCTGGGTGCAGCCTCCTTTCTGCCCCCTCGTCTCGCCATCCTTCTCTCCATGGCGGGCACTGTTCTAGTCACTGGCGCTTTTCACGAGGACGGATTTGCCGACCTGTGCGACGGATTCGGAGGGGGCTACACGCCTCAGCGCACGCTAGAGATTATGAAGGACTCCCGTCTAGGTGCGTTTGGCGCGATCGGCGTCTTTTTCATGCTGGCTGTTAAATGGTGCGCCCTATGCCACCTGCCCCCTGAGCGCTTGCTTGGTGCGTTGGTCGTGGCCCATGCACTAAGCCGTGCATCGTCCGGCACGCTGATTTTTTCCCTCAGGTATGTTCAGAGTGATGCAGAGAGCAAAGCGAAACCAATCGCGTGTGAGATGAGTCTGCCAGACCTGATCCTATGTGTCGCGACAGGCGTGGTCCCCCTCTTCGCCATCTATGGGCTTCGCGGATGGCTCGTCCTCGGGGTCTGCTGCGCCGTGACGGCGCTGTCGGCACGCATTCTTGTTCAGCGCCTGGGAGGATTCACCGGCGACTGCCTGGGCGCTGTCCAGCAACTTAGCGAGGTTGCGATCTATCTAGTTCTTGCCAATACCGCCTACGCTGTGTGCTAGCTGGAGAGTCCAGGTGTGACGTTGCCAGGCACTGAAACTACTGAAATCTTCCCCCCTGTGGCGATTCTGCAGCCTGAAGGGGAACCAGTGGGGAGCGGGAGTCTGCACGTTCAACACTATCCCGGAAATCTGCAACTCGTTGATCTGCAATGCCCCACTCCTCCAAAACTCCAGTACTCCAGGGTGCCATTGTGGCATAAAAACTCGCATTTGACCTCAAAAACATTCGTTGGCGCGCTTGACTTGTCGGT
>JAGLDW010000533.1 GCA_023145395.1 Lentisphaeria bacterium
ACGCTTCGAGACGCTGTATCGCGCTTGGGCAGCGCAGAATAATGTCACACTCCCCGACGAAACAATCGACTTCACCAAGAACACCGACGAACTCATCCGCTTCTTCGTCCACGTGCATCATACCTACTATGAGGACATGGAACGGTACCTGCGGGACGAAGTGGGCGTGCGCATCCCCATGACCGGCAGCAACTGGAGCCGGAACGCCGCGCTTCTAGCCGCGCTCGCCAAGCAATCCTTCACCGATTCGCACGGCTACTGGAACCATCCCGGCAAGGATGGGACATTCCGCAACACGCCGATGGTGGGTGCAAGCCGAACAGTGATGGACAGTCTCGGCTTCAACCGCATGGCGGGCAAGCCCTTCTTTGTCAGCGAGTGGGACGAGCCCTGGCCCAACGAGTGGCGCGCCGAACTGCCGCTCGCCATGGCCGCCGTGGCCGCCTACCAGGCATGGAATGGCCTCACGGTCTACACGTATCGACATTCCGCAAACGTGCCAATCGACAAGATCTCCGGCGCCTTCGAGACCTTCAACGATCCCGCCCGGTTCGGGCTTTTCCCCGCCGCCGCGCTCCTCTACCGCCGGGGAGATCTGGAGTCGGGCAAGGCTGTCACCCGAATCCGCATCCCCATGAACAAGGCGGTGTCCGCCAGCAGCCCCAACCCCTGGAACAGCGCCGCCTACACCGGTCTCTCGGAAGTCCGACGCTATGAAACCGTGCTCGGGGATGCGCCGGACGCAGTCTCCTGGCAGGACGACAACGGAGTGCCAAGCACCAGAATCCGCGAAAATGCGGAAGGCACGATGAGACGAGATCTGGACAAGCGTATCGGCGTTATCGACACCCCACGCTCGCAAGCCGTCTGGGGGTTTCTGCGAGACGCAGGCACACTGAAAAGCACCGATCTGGAGATACACTCCGACACGCTCTTCGCCACCATCGTCCTCAGCTCGCTTACGGATCAACCATTGCGCTCCTCCTCCAAGTTGCTGCTGACCGCCGTCGGACGCGCGGAGAACACCGGCATGAGCTACAACGCCCTGCGCAACCGGTGCCTGTCCGGTGGAATGGGCCCCATCCTAGTCGATCCCGTCCAGGCACGGATTCGATTCAGAACGGACAAAGGATTGACAATCACCCCATTGGCAGCGGATGGAACGCGAGGCACCTCGACCCCAATCCCGTCGAAGAATGATATCGCCAATATCCAAATCGGTGCTTCGGCGCGCACGATCTACTATCTGCTGGAGACACGGTAGGACACGATGAGGGGGAGTTGGCAGGAGCGACACGAGGACTCCAGAAATTTCACCACGGATGGGCATGGAAGACGCAGGACAGGCTCCCGACGAGCCATGCCCTGCGAACTCCGCAAACCACCGTTCCCATGGAGGGCGAGGCTCCCGACGAGCCATGCCCTGCGAACCACGGAGACACGGACGAGGAAGATCACGGAGATTTGGCGTATCGGCCATGCCGTTGCCACGGCCTGACAGATTCGCCAAATGGTCTTGGGTTTGGAGAGCACGGGAGCAATCCAGAAGGACCTCGGCAAACAGGACTTGCGCGGTTCGCAGGGCGCGGCGGTCGGGGGCGACACGCCCTCCAGGACTTGCGCGGTTCGCAGGGCGCGGCGGTCGGGGGCGACACGCCCTCCAGGACTTGCGGAGTTCGCGGTGCATTCCTGTTTGTCTTGCCCGGAACGTAAGAACTGAGACATCGCATGCCCATTTGCCCATTCTCCTTTCGTTGCAGGCGGAATGCCTCTACGCTATAGTACGGGCTCTCAATTTTTCACCAAAGAGTCTCCAGAGCAAGGCTTCGCACATGAGCATCCGCCCCTCCGGCGCCCATGCATGTCATATGATCCTTTTCGCGCTGGCCGCCATGGTCTGCGTCGGTCCTCTCTGCGCCCTCCTGTCTGCAGACGAGACGCCCGAGTGGGACATCACCGTCACCAGCCGATACAACACGCAGAACCGCCAGCCCAAGATCCTCCGGGATTTCTTCAAGACGCACCCCGGCATCCATCTCAAGCAGTGGGATGGAATCCGAATGCCCGCCGAAGGCTCCCGCGCCAGCCTCGCCATGGCCATGGCCGCCAACCTGGGTCCGGACATCTTCGAGACCGACATCCGGCAAGCCGTCACCCAGGGATTGGCCTATCCCCTGACAGAGTGGATCGGCGAAGATGGCGTGCTCAAGAACGGCGAGCCAAAGCTGAAATCCGATGGAACGCCAGACAAGAATGGGCAGATCGACGCCGACGAGGCCAAATGGGACGGCTGGATGCAGATCAAGCCGCTCTACCGCCAAGTCGTTACTGTGGACGGCAAAGCCTATTCGTTGCCCAACCGCGGCGGCACCTACGTCGGCATTCTCTTCAGCTACCGAGTGCTGCGCCGCGCGGGTCTCGACCCCGCCAAGCCACCCCGCTCCTACGAGGAGCTTGTCTACTGGGCTCGCAAACTCTACGATCCCGAGAAAAAGACATTCGGCCTAGAGCTGACATCGGCGAGCTGGGCCTTCGCCCCGTGGGTCGCCACCACCGGCTCCAGCATCGTCGTTCAGGACCGCATCAGCCCCACAACGGGAAAGACCTACACATTCAACGAGCAGGACACCAACCTGACCGCCCCGGACACGGGAGAGAACCTGGACGGCATCGTCCCAAAATGGCGCTGCAACGTCGCAAGCGACGAATGCACAGCCGCAGTCGCGCTCTACCACCGCTTGCGCTGGCAGCCGTGGATCCACCATCCCAAAACCAACGAACCCGTGGAACTCACCCGCGAACAGGCGCTTGCCGGCCAGTTCGAGCAAGATGGCAAGGCATACCGCTTCGACCCCGAGAACGTGGTGGAGGGCAGCATCGCCGTCACCACCCTCAGCACCCGCGACACGCTGCGCAGACTCGGGCGCGACTTGGGAATGTATCCTCTGTGGGGGGGGGATTTGACCACGTTCGAATCCATGGGCGTACAACCCAGCGACCTGGGCATGATGCCCTTCCCCGGCATCACCCGCAAACACCGCCCCGTTCTCCAAGCATCCAACTCCTTCTTCATGATCGGAAAGGACGTGCTCAAACGAGGCGGCGACACGGAAGAGGAGCGGAAAGCGTATCGGGACATCGTCTGGGAAATCATGACGCTGATCTGCAGCGTAGAGGGAAATGACGAGAACATCCGCCGCAAAGTCGCCTCCGGACAGGCCAAATTCCTCAACCCCAGGGATCTCAACCGACTCGGATTTGAAGAATATCTCAAAGAGTCACCCCCGGAATACCTCGCCATGTGGGACCAGATCGACAACGGCGAGATTCTCGAGGTGGTCGAGCCCTTCATGGGCAAATGGCTCCAGTTCCGAGACTTTTATCAACGAGAGGTCATCGATCTTACGCTGCGTCCAAGCGGGCGCGATTTCGACTATGTGGCCGCCCTGGAAACCCTCGAACGCGACGCCAACTCGGGCATCATGTTCGAACGTCCCGCCGAAGAGTTGGACAAGCACCGGCCGCGTGCCCGCGTGATCGCGACGATTGTCGCTGGGATCCTGGCGTTGTTCCTGGCGCTGATCATTCGGGATCAATTGCGCAAGAAGCAAAGCAAAGCGGGTGTGTACAAGGGGCTTCTTCCCTGGGCCATGCTCTTCCCCGCCATCGTCTCCATCGCGCTCTGGCGCTACTATCCGCTTGCACGTGGGCTCGTCATGGCCTTCCAAGACTACAAGATCGTTGGCAGGTCCCCCTTCATCGGGCTCACCAACTTCATCAGCATCGCCCTCGACCCAAATTTCTACCACTACATCCTGACCACCTTCCGATACGTGCTTTGGAACCTCATGCTCGCCTTCTTCACGCCCATCTTCCTCGCCATTCTCCTCACGGAAGTGCCGCGCCTCAAGATCTTCTTCCGCACCCTGTTCTTCCTCCCTCAGATGACCAGCGGACTAGTGGTGACTCTGATGTGGAAAGAGATGTACATGGGCACGCCGGCGGGCACGATCAACCGCTTGCTGGCCTCGGTTTGGTCCATCTTCGGCGCGGAGTTCCAGGCGGTGGACTGGCTCGGCAACCCAAGCACCGTGATGGCGTGCGTCATCCTCCCCGGCGTCTGGGCTGCGGCGGGCATGAGCAGCCTCATCTATCTGGCCGCTCTGAAATCCGTCCCCGAGGAGCTCTACGAGGCCGCCAGCATCGATGGTGCCGGCATGCTGCGCAAGTTCTGGAGCGTGACCTTCCCCACCATCCTGCCGCTGATCATGATCAACTTCGTGGGCGCGTTCATCGCCACCTTCCAGACCATGGGCAGCATTTTTCTGCTCACCTTTGGGGGTCCGGGCAAGGAGACCATGGTCATGGGCATGGCCATCTGGCAGGAAGCCTACGTGAATCTGCGCTTCAGCCTGGCCACGTCCTACGCCTGGATTCTGGGAAGCATTCTCATCGGCTTCACCTACCTTCAGCTACGCATCCTCCGGCGCGTCGATTTCCGACGTGCTCAGGGAGAAGACTAATGCCAATCATCAGCAGAACCGACCGCAAGTCCATGAAGGGACGGGCTGTGATCTTCATGATCTACACCCTCCTGATCCTGGGCGGGTTGACCATGGTCTTTCCCTTTTCGATCATGCTGACCGGCTCCATGAGCACATACTTCGACTACGAACGACGTAGTCCCCTACCCCGTTTTCTCGTGTCCCGCACCGATCGCTTCATGCGCGTGCTCTCCGGCTTCGCCCCCCCCTCGCATCGCGGCTCCATCCGACAACTGCGCAGCTTCTTCCCCAGCCTGCCCGAGGACTGGCAGATGTGGTCGCAGATCGGGGACGAACGCCAGGCCTCGGATGCCTGGGCCAGCGCCATGCTCGCCGAACTCGACGAACCGGACACCCTCGAGCACTACACGGTCATGTCGAGAGACTATGGAGAATTTCTCGCCAGCTGGGATTTGCGCGAGACCGTGCTCGCCTACGACCAACGCCATGTCGCCCCCTTCCTGCGCGACCGCTACGACACCCTCGACAAGCTCAACGCCGCTTGGGAAATCTCCATCGACACCTTCTCCAAGGTAAGCGCCAACGAGTGGAGCGGGGAACCCATCGACCAGCACACCTACGTGCCCCTCGCGGACACGCGCTACACGGACTTGCTCGCCTTTCGTCAGCAATACCGAGACAACCGCTACACCTCCTACCTGGACGATCCCGAAAGCACGGCCACCCATCTCAGACCTGCGGCCATGGCCTACATCTGGGAGGAGTTCGCAACGAAAGCACTCGGCATCACCGACCAGAAACAGCTTGCCAAGCTTCCCTTTCCCGTCCCAGATGGCGCTTCGATGGATGTGCGGGAAGCCTGGCTGGAGTTTCTCGAAAAACGCTTTCCGCTGCGCCACATCGGCATCTTGGTCAATCAGCGGCGCCAAACCCAGTTGCACACCTTCCTGCAAGACCGCTTCCGCAATGTCAGCTACCTCAACCGCGTCATGCTCGACGAAGATCCACACTGGCCCGAAATTACCTCCTGGGACCAGGTGAAACTCACCGAATCCATCCCCGACGGCCCCATCGGGAAAGTCTGGATGGACTTTGTGCAGACCTCGGTTCCCGTCCGCCAGTGGAGCATCCGCAACACACTGCCCGAAAAAGGATTTCAGGCATTTCTTCTCAGCAAGTACAAGTCTCTTTCCGGAATCAACAAGGCCTATGGTTTGGGACTCCCCTGCGTGGAGCAACTGCGCATCCCCTACAAGCAGGCCGTCCTGGTCACCTTCAACAACCACGACTGGGACTTCACCCGCGATCAAGTCTTCTCCAACTACGTCTCCGTGTTCGACGAACTGTTCCGCCGTGGAAGAGCCGCCATCAACACCCTGATCCTCGTGGTACTCGCGGTTTTCGTGACTTTGACTGTCAATCCCCTGGCCGGCTATGCGCTGAGTCGGTTCCGCCTCCGCCAGAGCGAGAAAATCCTAGTTTTCTGCCTAGCCACCATGGCCTTCCCCACCGCCGTGGCCGCCATTCCCGGTTTCCTGCTGCTGCGCGACCTCGGCCTGCTCAACACGTTTGCGGCGCTCGTGCTCCCCGGCGCAGCCAACGGCATGACCATCTTTCTGCTCAAGGGCTTCTTCGACTCGCTGCCGCAGGATCTGTTCGAGGCGGCCACCATCGACGGCGCCCCCGAATGGCGCATCTTCCTCAACATCAGCCTGCCTCTCGTCAAGCCCATCCTGGCCGTCAGCGCCCTGAATGCGTTCATCCTCGCCTACAACGGCTGGGCCTGGGCCATCATCGTCTGCCAGGATCCAAAGCTCTGGACCATGGCGGTTTGGACCTACCAGTTCAGCCAGACGCTCTCCGCCCAGCCTTTCACGGTCATGGCCGCCTTCATCCTGAACTCCATCCCGGTCCTCATCGTCTTCCTCTTCTGCCAGAAAATCATCCTCCGCGGCATCATTCTGCCGCAACTCAAGTAAGGCACGCAAACCGATGAGCAAACGACCCATCATGGTGGCAATGGACCTCGAGGGCGTACTCGTGCCCGAGGCATGGATCGCCTTCGCCGAAAAAACCGGGATCGAAGAACTTCGGCTGACCACCCGCGACATCAGCGACTACGACAAGCTGATGAAGCGCCGCCTCGAGATTCTCCGGGAGAACGGTCTGAAGCTGCGGGACATCCAGAGCGTGATCGAGACCATGGATCCCATGCCCGGCGCACTCGAGTATATGCAGTGGCTCCAGGAACGCTATCAGAACGTCATCCTGTCCGACACATTCTACGAGTTCGCCTCCCCCTTCATGCGCAAACTCGGCTGGCCCACGCTGTTCTGCAACTCGCTCGTGGTGAATGACGACGACAACGTGATCGACTACACGCTGCGCCTCCCCGATGGCAAGAAACATGCCACGCTCGCCCTGAAGAACCTCAATTTCACGGTCATCGCCATGGGAGACTCCTACAACGACACCAGCATGCTCGCAGTGGCCGACCTGGGCATCCTCTTCCGCCCACCCCAGAACGTCATCGACGAGTTCCCCCAATTCCCCGTCACCACGGAGTTCTCCGAGATCCAGACGCTCATCGAAAACTTCGCGGTAGAGCAAGGCCCGATGAAAAAAGTCGGACAGTGATCAGTGATCAGTGATCGATGATCGACAACTGGTCGCGAAACCCTTTTCGCGGCGGCTGGACAAGGGACGTCATGAACGAACTGGACAAGGCATTGGCCATCTCTCTGAGCGGTGCCGAGGCCGAAGCGGCCGTGGCTCGCATGAACGAGCAGATTGCCGAATGGGGCATGGTTCTGCCTGCGGCACCGCCCTTCGTCTGCGACTTCGGGCTCGGCGACTTCGGGAACGTCGGAGAAATCGAGACCTGGATCGCCAACGAGGTGGAGCCCGGCTACTGCGGCAAGTTCCTCTTTGTCCTAGACGGACAGACCTGTCCCCTGCACCACCACAAGACCAAGCACGAGACTTTCTACATCACCAAGGGTCGCGTGCGGATGATCTGTGACGGAAAGACCTTCGAGATGAAGAGGGGGGATGTGCTTCCCGTCGCACCCGGCGTCGTCCACAGCTTCACAGGCATCGGCGCCGCATTGCTGCTGGAAGTCTCCATGCCCTGCATCATTGACGACAACTTCTTCGCGAACCCCAAGATCCCCATCGGCGGGAACTAC
Source organism: Lentisphaeria bacterium (assembly GCA_023145395.1). Taxonomy (GTDB): domain Bacteria; phylum Verrucomicrobiota; class Lentisphaeria; order Oligosphaerales; family Lenti-02; genus JAGLDW01. The sequence continues at coordinate 7,694 of JAGLDW010000533.1, forward strand.
GAGGGATAGTGCGAAATGGCATTGCTGGCCCCCAGCGGCCTTGCGCCGTTGGAGCCAACGATCAGGTTTCTGTCGGAACGTCGTGCCCCCCACTACCCCAGCGCCGCAGTGGCGTACCGCCACTGCGGCGCTGGGGTAGTGGGTACGCGCGGAGGTGCCAAAGCACGATCTTGTTCACCAACGACACAAGGTCGTTGGGGTCTAGTCCGACGAGGCCGACAAGTCCGCCTCACACATTCTCCTGGTCTTCCGGATTTCGCAGTGCGGCGGCTCAGCCGAAGCTTCGTCCTCCCAGGGACTTGGGTTGCGGTGGTGCATCGCCCATCGCGTCAGCGTCGGCCACCGTTTCCTTGCGCGGAGAGCTGGACGAGGCGTCCAGCTCTCCGCGCAAGGAAACACGTGAAAGGGAGGTCCGGAGGGACACCGTCCCCCCGGCGGGGGCGTGGGGGCAGAGCCACCACATCCATCCGCACTCACACCAAATTCGGGAGTTCCGGCTGGTGGCCTGGGGGCGTGTAGTAGTTGAACAAGTCTCCCCACGGGATCCCTGCTGTCACACGTCCACGATACTGCGCGAGTAGACGCTCGATTCCCTCCTCCAGATGCCTTGACGTCAGCCCGGACTGAATCGACAGCGACGCCTCGATGAACGCCGCCAGATGATCACAGCAGCGAATCGTCTCTCCATCCACTGCGTTTGCTCCATCCGTGTTGTACCGCCCGCAGAGATCCTCCACCGTCAGATCGTTCCGTACCTTGCCATCGATCACGGCCCGGTTCGCGAACTCATCCCCGGTAAAATACACCAACTCCGCGCGCCAGTGCGACGGCAGAAGCGGGAGCAGCTTTTCCTCGAGCTGGCGCCGTTCGTACTCCTTGATAATCTCCTCCAGACCCTCTACCGCATTCTTCACCGGGGAGGTAATATCCCGGGTCAGAACCTCCGGAAGATCATGGAATAGCCCTCCGAAGAAAGCGTTGTACACCCGCCGGTCGCAAGCATCCAGCTCCCGCATGCAGAGGTAGCTGAGAAAAGCGACGATGAGCATGTGGCCGAGCACACTGGTCTCCGGCACGCGGTAGGACTGGGACCAGCGTCGCTGGAAACGAAGCTGCCCGCAGAGATCCACAAATCCGCTCGTCTTGCGCCCGAGGCTGATCTTCTGCACCCCCACCAGGTCGTAGTGATCCTCGATCTGATCCTCAATGCCCCCCTTGATCGACTCGATTCCATAGACGAAGGGACACACCTTGTAGATGATGTTGAATTCCCATTGCGTCGCCAGATAATGGGCTGCTTTCAGCACGCGCTTCTCGCGCCGCGAGTAGGCCTCGTCAAAGAGATACCGCTCGAAGCGGTCGGCAAAACCGCCCTTCACCTTCCCGATTTCATGCTTGAGATTGTCAAGCACCCAGCGGTTGAGTTCATCTCCCTTCTCCTCCATCATCTTGTGGAAGACCGGCGGTTTGATATCCGTGAGAATCACGCGGTGGAGAAGCTCGAAAATGCCTCCTTCGAGCAATTTGATCCAGTCGATCGGGTTGTCGGGATCGTCGTCGTCCTCGAACCGGGCCAGGACATAGGCGATGATCATCTTGTGCGCCTGCTTGTCCAGTTCGGTGAACTCCATGGGACGGACCTGATCGTTCCAGCGCTGGATGCTGGCGCAATCGTACAACCGCTGGACCAGGCCGCCTGTGAGAGGCAGTTCGTGAATGAATGATGTGCCATCAGGCATGGTGAAATCTCCTATTTGCCGATGCAGAATTCAGAAAAAATGTTGTCCAGGACATCGGGGGCGATTGTGTCCCCGGTGACACGTCCGATCGCGTCGATGCTTGCACGCAGGCAGATCGCGCCCAGCTCCCACTCCTCTCGGGCCACCAGCGTCTCCACCTCATTCAACTCTCCGCGCGCCTCCTCCAGCAACGCGGCGTGGCGAGCATTGACGGCAACATCGGACTCCCGCGCATGGGGAAACTCCCACACCGCGCGCTCGATGGCGTCGTACAGCTCGTCCAGCCCCTCGCCCGTCAGCGCACTAAGCAAAACCACACCCTCGCCAAGCGAGGAAGCAATCCCCTCGGACAGCAGATCCGCCTTGTTCGCCACCTTCAGCAATGGAACCTCGAACTCGGGGAGATCAATGGACTCCACCGACTCCGGTCGCGTGGCCTCCCCCACCCAGAGCACAAGCTGGGCGTTCCGGGCGGCCTCATGGCTACGCTCGATGCCACTGCGCTCGATGCGGTCCCCCGGCTCGCGGATCCCCGCTGTATCCGTCAGCCGAACGGGAATTCCCCGAATATGCGCAAACTCCTCCAGCGTGTCCCGTGTCGTGCCCGGTATCTCCGTCACAATCGCCCGATCCCGCCCCAGAATCGCGTTCAGCAAGCTCGATTTTCCCACATTTGGCGGGCCGACAATCGCCACCGACACCCCGTGCCGCAGGATCTCCCCTTCGCGGCGCGAGGCGATGAGCTGATCCATCAGCGCGCATGCTTCCCGCACAGTGCCAAGCACCTCCTCCTCGGAACGCCAGTCCAAATCCTCCTCCGGAAAATCCAGGCGCACTTCCATCTCGCAGAGCAGCCCGTGCAACGCCTCACGCATCGCCCTCACCCGGCGACCCAGAAGCCCGTCAAGCTGACGGTTGGCCAAACGCAAGGCGGATTCGCTGTGAGCGCCCACCAAGTCGGCGACGGCTTCCGCCTGCGTCAGATCGATGCGTCCATTCAGGAATGCGCGCTTGGTGAACTCCCCAGGCTCCGCATGCCGACAACCAGCCTCGAGCAGGCATCCCAGAATCCGCCTCGCGACGAGAGTGCCCCCGTGGCACTGCAGTTCCACCACATCCTCGCCCGTGAAGCTGCCAGGCCCGGGCATGCGCACCGCCAGCACCTCGCCATCCACCCCCGGCACCGAACCCAGAACCAGCGTGCGCGCAGGTGCGCTGGCCAGCGCACGATGCCTTGAGTTCTCCATCCGTATGCCGCCCGAGGCAGGTTCTCCAGGCTCCGGTGAACCATGGGTGCAACGGGGCCCGTTGCACCTACTTTCTTCGCCTTCCGGACAGGCCGTGCGACCCTGCCACACAAGCGACGCGCAGCGTTCGGCATCCGAGCCAGAGACGCGCACAATCGCAACCGCGCCGCCAGCCGCTGTCGCAAGTGCCACAATGGTATCACGATCCGACAAGAACCTAGCTCCTTTGACTATTTCTCTGTGCTCCGCC
>JAGLDW010000534.1 GCA_023145395.1 Lentisphaeria bacterium
ACATGGAGCAGTACAAGGTCGGATGCAACACGCTCTACCCATTCGGACGACTACCCGCGAACGCCACCGTCTTCGATTTGGACGCGCACAAGCGCGCGCTCGAAATCATCGCCAGTGCAGGCGGTGATGGATGCGAGTTCTCGCACTATCAGCATTTCGACCTCGACCAATGCGTCCAGCTTCGCGCCTTCTGCGCTGAGGTGGGCATCGCGCCCTGGTCGGCGCACTCCTGGGTGCAGCTGCCAGCCCAGCCGGATGACCTGGCCACCTCGCTTCCAGGGTTGCTGACGACACTTCGCGCCGCTGGCGCGCTAGGCGCCCAAGTCATGGTCGTGCACGCCAGAGGGTTTGCCGAAGCCGATTCGCCCGAGGCCGCATGCGCTCTCCGCAGAGACGCTCTAGCCCAAGCGCTGGAGAAACTCTCGCCCGTGGCGCAGGATCTCGGAGTGACCATTGCCATCGAGAACTGCTCCAACCGCGACGACCTCGAGTTCCTGGTCGCCACCGTGCGCGAACTCGCCCTGCCCTCCGTCGGCTTCAACATCGACACCGGCCACGCCGTCCTCCATGGCATGCGCCCCGAGGAGGCAATCCGGATCATGGGGCCAAACCTCGTCACGACCCACATGCAGGACAACTTCGGGAAGCGCGACGATCATCTGCCGCCAGGCTTGGGAACCATCGAGTGGCCCCCCGTCCTGCAGGCAATCCGCGAAACAGGTTACCAGGGCATGCTCATGATCGAGATCTCCGACTGCCCCCCCGAACGCGAACCACACCCCGTCGAAGACACCAAAGCAGCCATCGCCTACGTGAGAAGCCTGCTTGCATAACGCTCGCTCAGAGTGAACCACCCGCTGCGCTGGAGACACGGAGACACGGAGAGGAACTCAACGCAAAGGCGCAAAGACGCAAAGGCGCAGGGGGAAACAAGGGCGTGTGCGCAGTGCGCTGTCCGCGTCCCCCGTCGATGGGGGACCGGCTCGTCGGAGCCTCGCCCTCCATGACATGCGCTGTCCGCAGGGCACGGCCGCTGGGGACATCGGCCCTCCACGACTTGCGGTGTCCGCAGAGGGGTCGGAGGCAG
>JAGLDW010000535.1 GCA_023145395.1 Lentisphaeria bacterium
CCGCGTCCGGCGCGTGCCCGGAAACTTTGAAGTGGGGTCCGGGGAGTTGCGACTCCCCGGCGGGGTCTGGGGCAGCGCCTCATCTCCGTTCCCATCCTCACTGCGGCGCCTTCGGCACCGGCACGAACTCGCTGGTGATCCGATCCTCTTCACAATGGAAGACGCGATACCCCTTTGGCTTGGTGCCGTCGAAGTTGTTGCGCGTGGTGGACAGGCAGGCGGTGGTGGTGAAGAGGACACCATCAACGGTTTCCTCCTGATTGCCGTGGTAATGCCCGCTGAGGCATGCCTTGAGATTGTGCTCCGTGAACAGAGCGAGCACCTCGCTCGCACCAGCGATGAGATAGGACTTCGTGTGCGGCATGAGGGGGTGATGAGTGCAGAGCACAATCGGAGTGTCGGCATCGATGGTTTTCAACTGCTCGCGAATCCAGTTGTGCTCGGTTTGGTTGATGGGCGTTTTGTCGCCGGGATTGGTGTCGATGAGAAGAAACACCCACCCTCCGTGCTCTATCCGCTGGCGCAATTCGCCAAACTCCTTCTCGTAGACGCCGGGGCGCTGATCGTGGTTGCCGCGCAGGACATAGCGTGGCTTGGTCAACCGCTGAAGGGCGAGTCGCGCCAAGACCATTTCGTCGGGGGTGGCGGCCCGGGTCATATCCCCAAGCCAAAGGCTGAAATCGACTCTTCGGTCGGCGTTGATGCTATCGACGCCGTCATTGACGATTTCGACGCTTTTGGTGTCGGTCACATGGGTGTCGGCGGCCTCGGCGAACCAAAAGCCTTTCGCACGCGTTTCCTTCAGCTCCGCACGCCATGTTTTCGCGAACTCCGCAAGGTTCTCGGCGCTGAGCGCGGTTGACCAGATGCGGACTTCGCGCAAAGCGCCTCGCAGGATGCCGTTCGCACTGCCGGAGTAGGTGCCGAACGCAAGAGCCGTCTTGGGTTCGGCGACCATGGTGCCACTATGCGCCTTCTCGGCGGCAAGGCGCCCATCGACAAAGAGTCGGGCATGCGTGGCGTCGTAGGTCATGGCCAGCAGATGCCAGCCGGTGGTCGCGGGAGCGGTCAGTGCGCACTGTCCGGCAGCGGTCTTGACTCGGGCCATCCACCTTCCATCCGGAGTGACGACGAGTCCGAAGACGTCCCCTGTCGGACCACCCCAGCGGTCACGGCAGACGAGCGCCTGATAGTTGCCGCGAAGATTCGCGACAAACACATCGACGACGACAGTCAGGGCGGTCCATCCATCTCCAACTGCCGGCGCCACGTACTGTGCGCCCTGCGCCGGTGTCCAGCCCGATCGATTCTCAAAGGCCTGCGCACTGCCCTTCTTGGTGCTCGCCACGTCCTGTCCCGGCAGACGCGCGGCCAGCTGGCCAGCCTCCGCTTCGACCTTCCAATGCCCTGCGGGAGCCGGAGGTGCTGCGTGGACGAGAGATTGGACAGTCGCGGCCAGAACGAGGAGAAGGATGGCAGACAGTGTCAAGCGCATGGTATTTGTTCCTTGCTGTTTGGGAAGCTCTTGCTGAATCCGTTTGGAAGTGCACTACTATATATCCATGTTGGCGAAAACAGCATGGTGACAAAACAACAGCTTGAGAATCGTGACTTCGCCCCCATCGGCCT
>JAGLDW010000536.1 GCA_023145395.1 Lentisphaeria bacterium
CAACTTTGTCCCTCCAACTTTGTCCACAAAAACCTGTCTCAAGCCACAGTCAAGAACCAGTTTGAGCAGGGAGCCAGACAAAGTTCGGGACAAAGTTCGGGACGAGGTTCGGGACGAGGTGCGGAGACAAGGGGGGGCATAAGTTCCCGTTCGTGCGGAAGTCGCACTTCTCGGCCCACACCAAAAAATGGATGTTCTCCGTGCGTCTACTGGCGAGTTCTGAAATACTTGATATTCACGCTGAGTTCCATTGGGTTGGTTTTGCAATTGAGCGTGTGGTGGCTAGTTTTTGACGCGTGGTAATTCAAGCAAGCAGGAGACTGTCATTCATGGAAGCTTTCCCCAGGACCACCGTCGGCGGCGTCTCCTTGTCACGCCTCATCATTGGCACCAACTGGTTTCTTGGCTGGAGCCACACCAGCTCCGCCAAAGACAAGTTCATCAGGTCGTACCAGACGCGCGAGCGCCTGGCTGACATTATCGAGGTGTTTCTGCGCGCCGGCGTGGACACGCTGATGGGCATGCCCGTCGCCATGCTCACGGACGCTGTCAAAGAGGCGGAGGACCGCGTGGGACGAAAGGTCATCTTCGTGGTCACACCGCATTTCAACATCCTTCCTGGAGAACCTCCCGAAACCGAACCGGAGAGGGTGTTCGACGAATGCCAGCGTCTGGGCGCGACGTTCTGCTTCCCGCACCAGTGCATCACCGACCGGCTCCTCGACAAGATGCACGGGGTCTTCCGAGACTTGGACAAATACACCGCCATGATCCGCGAACGCGGCATGATTCCTGGCCTCTCCACCCACACTCCCGATTCGCTGGTCATCGCCGACAAGACGGGCGTGGATGTGGAAACCTACATCCAACTCTACAACGCAGCCGGCTTCCTCATGCATGTGGAGGCCGACTGGGTCATGCGCATCATCCGCAATGCCAAAAAACCCGTCATGACCATTAAACCCCTCGCCGCCGGCCGACTCCTGCCCCCCGTCGGACTCGCTTTCGTCTGGAACACTCTGCGTGACTGCGACATGGTCACGATCGGAACCACCACACCCGACGAGGCGCGCGAGGTCATCGATCTCTCTCTCGACTTCCTCAACAGACGCATCCCGGACAACGAACTGCAACGAACGCGAAGTAAAAACGGACTCGTTTCGTAGTTTTTCAGGTAACCCTTGGACAGAATGGCAACTCAAAGTAAAGGCGAAAATCATGACGGTAAAACTCGGACTGATCGGCTGCGGTGGAATCGCAACGCACCAGCTCAACTCGGTGTGGGAAGAGGGACTTTTCGAATTGGTCGCAGGCGCCGACCTGCGACCCGAACAGCTCGACTCCTTCCGAGAAAAATTCGGAATGAAAAAGGGCTATGAGAACTACCGCGACCTGCTCCGCGACAACGAGGTGGAGGCGGTCATGGTCTGCACGCCCACCAATCTCCATGCGGAGATGTCGATCGCAGCAGCGGAAACGGGACGCCCCATCTTCTGTCAAAAGCCCATGGCCATGAACTCCCACGACTGCTACAAGGTGAAGCAAGCCTGCGAGAAGTTTGGCGTCAAACTCCAGGTTGGCTTCGTGCGGCGCTATGACAACTTCTGGGGAGCACTAAAGAGAGTGGTCGAATCCGGCGAGCTCGGAACGCCGCTGGTCTGGCGTCAGTTCTCGGGCGGATTCGCCCCAGCGCGACCCTTCTTCATGGAGAAGATGGAAGGCGGCGGCCCCCTGATCGACGGCATGGTCCACAACTATGACTTCGCCTGTCACTGCTTCGGCACCCCGATCTCCGTCAAGTGCAACCCCACCAAGATCCGCCACGACACCACGGCGCTGGACACTGGCACTGTACTGGTGGAATTCGAGCGGGGCGACCAGATCGTTGTCTCTTGGACCTGGGGACTTCCCAAAGGAGTGTCCGCCAACGCCGCCACCGAAGTCATGGGGGGGAACGGCATGCTCTTCTTCCCCGGAAGCTTCGATGCCGCGAAGACGGAGGGTAAATACGACAAGAGCACGGAGGACGCTTTCCTGATGGTTTTGGCTGGCGGCGAGGAGAAAGTCGTCTCCTACAAGCGCAATAGCATGTTCCACGATGAAATGGTCCACTTTGCAGACTGGGTGACCAATGGCGGCGATCCCCTCGTGTCCTGCGACGAGGGACTTGTCGCCACCCGCATCGCCGAACTCGCCAT
>JAGLDW010000537.1 GCA_023145395.1 Lentisphaeria bacterium
CTCGACTTGGTCGTGCTCGCCCTGCTGGGTGTCTGCGGACTACTCATTCTTCGGCTTGTGGGGAAACCGCTCTCCGACCAGTCCGCTGTGCAGAAAACTGTCTGTTGGACTATTTTCTTCTACTTGTGCTGGCTCTACAGCGCGGTTCTCGAATCCTGCGCCTGGCAGACGACTCTGGGCAAGCTGGCGCTGGGGCTGCGTGTCGAGGCGGATGACCTCGAGCGCATTGACTTTGGGCGCTCCTCCGTTCGCTCTCTCCTAAAGATGATCTCCGCGCTGCCCGCATTCCTGGGTTTCTGGCTAGCGGCGCGGGATCCCGCGCGGCGCGCCATGCACGATAGGGTGGCGCGTACGCGCGTTGTCGGCATCCCCCGGCCGACAGCGGCTGCGGTTCCCGCAATCACGCCGGATGCAGCGCCCCAGGCGCAAAGCGCCGCAACGGCCAGGAACATGGCGCTGGCGGTAGTGACGAGTGGTGACGCCACCTCTGTCACCGAGCAGATGGTGCGGGAGTTGATTGATACGGACCTCGAGCGAAACCCCCATCTCTCCGCCAGCGTCGCCGCCATCCAGGGCGTCATGATCACAGAAGACGCCTCGGTCTCGACAGAGGCATACGCTCAGGATATGATGACGTGCTATATGGGACATATGACCCATGGGGGCTGGACTCGGCCAACGGGCCTGCATGTGTTCCAAGCTCCCCTTGGGCAAGGCAGAATCCACATCGCATACGGAACGTAGGTTGCAAGACGGAGACGAGGACCATGCCACAGATGCAGAACGATCCCAACCAACCACAAGATGCTCTTCCCCCGCCTGAGGCCGCACCCAGTCTGAACTGGCGCCGCCACGACCCGGAGGCGCGTCTTGGATTCCGGACCGGGCGTTTTACGGACACGGGTCTATACCTGCCGCTACTCATCGGGCTCTTCCTTGGCGCCTTGGCCTACGCGGGCTTCTTCGCCATCCGCGAAAGCACCGTCGGGCAGATGCTCATGGAGCGGGGGCAGATTCCCTATTTCATCACGTTCCTCACTACCTGGTCGCTGGGCATTCTCTGGGTCAAGTCCATGAAACTGAAGCTCCAGCGCAAGGCGCTCCAGCTGCCCATCATGCCCTCCGCTGCGGATTACGTACTGGCGCCGCGCACAGCGCCGATCATCCTGCGGCGCATCTACGCCATGGTGGACAACCCCCGGCATTTTGTGGTCCTCAACCGCATCGAGGCCGCACTCTCCAACCTCAGGAACATCGGGCGGATTTCGGATGTCTCCGAAATCCTCACCACGCAAGCTGGCAACGACGATGACCACATGGTCTCGAGCTACTCTCTGGTCAAGGGCTTCGTCTGGGCCATCCCCGTATTGGGCTTCGTCGGCACCGTGCTCGGCTTGTCCGAGGCCATTGGCAGTTTCGGAGGCGTCCTCTCCAAGTCGGAGGATCTTGCCAATCTGACCATTGCGCTCAAGGACGTGACAGCGGGTCTGTCGGTAGCGTTCGACACCACGCTTCTCGGCCTGGTCGCCTCGCTCTTCGTCCAGCTTCTGATCGTCACGCTCATGAAGCGCGAGGAGGACTTTCTGCATGATTGCACGGAGTTCTGCCATATTCAGGTCGTGGGGCGGCTGCGGCTGCTGGACGCGGACCAACCCGCAGCGCCCGCGAAGAACTAGGGAGAAAGGGATATGCCGCGCCGGCGCTCCGAGGACAACCCTCTCAGTCTATTCGCCTTCCAGGACATCATCATGTCCGTTTCGGGCATTATCATCCTGGTCGTGCTCCTGCTCGGCCTCCGCATCGCCGCCTCCAGCGGCACAAAGGGCGCCGGGGACGAGAGCATGCCCAAAATGCCTGACCGCAGCAGCAAG
>JAGLDW010000538.1 GCA_023145395.1 Lentisphaeria bacterium
TCCGTCATCAGCCAGCAGGTCAATGAAAAGATTCAGTCCCAGACCAAGAAGGGAGTCAGTGCCGAGGAAGCCGACAGGCAGAAGGCACGCATCACCGAGCTGGAAAACCAGATTCTCAGAACCAAAGAGATGCGTGATAAAATCGAGGAACTGGCCAAGGACGGCGCGCCGTTCCAAATGCCCGACCTGAGCAAGCGGATCAAAAAGTGGCGGGACGCCAACACGGAGCAAAAGAAGCAGATCGAGAGAACGGACGCGGCCGTCGCCGCCGCCAAGCGTGACATCGAGGGACTCGACAAGGAGATTGCCGATCTCGAGGCGAAAATCAAGAGCGCGAAACAGAATGCGGAGAAGACCGTGGCGGAAGTCCGCAAGTTCCGCGTGCCCCAACTGCGCACAATCACAGCCAGCAAGATCATCCATATGGCGATGGAGAAGGGCAGGCTCTATCGCATCAACACCAACGGGGGAAACTGGAACTTCGCCGATGTGGAGGTCGGGCAGGAGGGAGCAGCAGCGGTGGTCAGGATGAAGGCGGGTGGCGGAACCGCCATCTCTCCGGAGACGGTGATGGATGCTGTCGTGGAACCGCTCAAGCTCGATTCCCAGTCCTGCATGTTCAAGTTCCTTGTGGGCAAAGACTCCTATGGAGAGTTTCAGCTCGTCAAACGCGTGATCGTCGAGCAGGGCTTCAACTACAATTGGGTGCCTTGGGACGGCAAGCCCCTAGTTGCCGGCAGTCGCAGCGGCACCACGCAGCAAGCTCAGTGAGAGAACCTGTACTCTGGCCTAGTCCAGCCATGTGCGTCAGAGAGGAGACGTGCCGCGCCGACCCACAGGGAACTCTCGGCAATGCCACAGCAAGCGATTGCGGCGGAGCTATATTGGGCGACCATCCAAACCAACAGCCCTGGCGTCAAGTGGCGCCTATCTCGGAAAGTCCGCATATGAGCCTTTGCCTCCAAACCCGCCCAGTGGGCGCCCTCCAAGTCAGCTGCCATATCGTCTGGGACTCCGGCAGCATGGAGGGTTTCGTGATCGACCCAGGCGACGAGGGCGCCGAACTTGTCGAGGAGATCCGAGAACTCGGGATTGCACCACAGGCTGTGCTATTGACACACGCCCACTTCGACCATATCGGAGGGTGTCGGGCACTCGTGGATGCCTTCGACATCCCCGTGTACCTGGCCCCCCCCGACCGCGATCTCTACTTCAGCGCCGACAACGCCATGCCCCCCTGGTTCGGCGCCATTGAGAATCTCCCGGACATCACCCACGAAAAGCCCGCCGCGGCTGCGCTCGACTATGAGATTCTCAACACCCCCGGGCACACTCCCGGCGGCGTATGCTTCCACTTTGCGGGCGAGCAAGTTCTCTTCAGCGGTGACACGCTGTTCCGGAGCTCGGTCGGTCGCACGGATTTCCCCGGAGGCAATATGGACCATCTTCTGCACTCCATACGCGAAACACTCTTTGCGCTTCCCCGGGAGACGAGCGTCCATCCGGGCCACAACGAAGCCACAACCATCGGCAGAGAAATCGACTCAAACCCCTTTGTGCGCTAGTGTGCCCTTCAGCGAGGCGAGGCCATAGACGGACACCAGGTCAGGAGCAAACCGTGAGCACAGGCGAGCACATCCCCGTCAGCGCCTACATCATCACGTTCAACAATGAGGCGACGATCGAGCGCGCGCTCGAAAGTCTTCACTGGGTGGATGAAATCGTCGTGGTGGACTCCTTCAGCACCGACGGCACACTGGAGATCGTCCGGCGCTACACGGACCGCATCGAACAACGCGAATGGCCCGGTTTCCGCGACCAGTATCAACACGCATCGGAACAATGCACGCACGACTGGGCGCTGTTCCTCGACGCCGACGAAGAGGTCTCCTCAAAGCTCGCGGAGGAGATGCAGGAGGAGATGCGGCGCAATGCCGGGAGACCGGATGCCGAACGCGTGCGCGGCTACTATGGACCCCGACGCACCTATTATCTGGGACGCTGGCATCTGCATGGCGCCTGGATCCCCGATCGTGAAATCCGCCTCTACGAGCGGAGCCGCGCGAGGTGGGAGGGCGGACTCCACGCAAGCATCCGCATCGAGGGGCGTGAGGAACACTTCAAGAACTTCTACTACCACTACACCTACGAGAACCTTTCCGATCAGATTCGCACCATTGATCGCTACTCCGAAACCGCCGCCAGGGACATGGTCGAGGAAGGCAGACGCCCCTCCCTCATCAGACTCGTCGGAAACCCCCTTGCGTGCTTTCTCAAGGGGTACATCTTCAAGGGCGGATTTCGTGAGGGAATGCCCGGCTTCATCGTTGCCATATCGACCAGCTTCTATGTCTTTGTCAAGTACGCCAAGCTCTGGGAGGCGCAAGGCAAGTTCAGCCGGTTCGACGATGGCGACCGCCTTCCTTGACACTGGCCAACTGTGGAAACAGACAGCATGCCCAATATTGGTGGATTCATCCTTGCAGCCGGCGAGGGCCGACGGCTTCGGCCCGCCACGCTCACCCGCCCGAAAGCGCTGGTTCCCTTCTGTGGCGTCCCTCTGCTCGAGCTGGTGGCCAGTCAGCTGGGGACGCTCGACCTCTGCGGCACGGTGGTCAACGTCTCCTACCAGGCGGACCGCGTCTACGAGGCCGCGCGCCGTCTGGCGGGCGAAAACGACTGGGATCTGCGAATCTCGCAGGAAAACACGCTTCTGGAGACGGGGGGAGGGCTGCGCCAGGGCAGCCGCCTGATCCCCGACGCGGAGCACATTCTCGTTCACAATGTGGACATCATCCTTGATCTTGCCCTGGACGAACTGGTGCAACGGCATCTGGAATCCGGAGCGGCGGTGACAGCCGCACTCGTCCCCGGGCGTGGACCGGCAACCGTCACAGTTCGCCCCGACGGTGCCATCGAGGAGTTTCGCAACCCGTCCGGCACCGCCCCCTACACCTTCAGCGGCGTGCATCTGCTGCGCCGGGATGTGCTTGATCTGCTACCGGACGATGGTGCCTGGTCCATCATCCTGGCATATCAGGAAGCGCAACGTCGAGGGTTGCCAGTGCAGGCCTTTCTCCTCAACGAACACCACTACTGGGCGGACCTGGGCACCGCCAGGCAGTACATCCGCGCCCATGGCGAGATTGCGGACTGCGCACTGCGCTATCACCCCCGCCTCCGCGCCGCACAAACCGAGCAGGCGAGACGCCGCGCCGCACTTGAGCAGACGGGGGTCATTTGCACCGGCGCGCTGGGCCTGGGCATCGATCTCAGCGTCCCCGTCGGATCGCAGCTCCACAACGCCATTCTCTGGGACTACACACGCCTGCCACGCCCTCTCCTCTACGCGGATGGAATCTTCATCGGCAACGACGTGCCTCCCGCCACTGCCACCGGGGACGAGCGGAGACCCGATCGCCGTGTCTACTCCTTCCTTGGCTTGAAGCCAGAGGAATGCCGGCTCGAACCGCTCAAGAAGCAGGGAAGCGGACGCCAGTATTGGCGCCTCGCCTGCGGAGACCGCACGTGGGTCTGGTGCGCCTACAACCCGGAACGC
>JAGLDW010000539.1 GCA_023145395.1 Lentisphaeria bacterium
GAAGTGCTTCTCCACCTGCCCGACGCCAACGAGATCGTCTCGCGGGATCTTGGACAGCAGGATCTCCAACGTGCCAATGTGCCCGAAAAAGCCCAGTTCCTGCATCAGGTCGCCAAGCAGATCGCCCGGCTCCACGTGGTGGGCGACAAGGCGGTCCGCCTCGAGGAGCTACCCCTTCAGCGGGGATTCACCAAGGGACTCTACGACTGGGAGCGGGATTATTTTCGCCTGCACCTCCTGGGCAATGTCCTCGAGTGTCCGAATCTTTGGAGCGAGGCCGCCAGCGAATATTGCGAACTCCGCACCGCACTGCTCAGAGAACCGCTTGTGCCCGTGCATCGCGACCTGCAGAGCGCCAACATCATGATGGTGGACGACGACGTCTATCTCATCGACTTTCAGGGCATGCGCCTGGGGGCGGCCGCCTACGATCTAGGCTCGCTTCTCTACGACCCCTACCAGTGCTATCCCGCAGAGCTGCGCAACGCGGTGTGGGAAACCTACTGCGATGCCGTGCGCCAGCTGGGAGGGACACCTCCGACGCGCAAGCTGCTCTGCGCCGCGGCGGTGCAGCGTCTCCTCCAGGCGCTGGGAGCGTACGGCAAGCTCTGGCTTACGGATGGGCTGGACTGGTACCGACCCTTTATCCTACCCGGCTTGAGAATGCTCCAGACAGCCGCGTCGGAGACGGATGCCTGGCCCGCCGTGCACCAGCTCGCGAAACAGGCGCTTCTCCTGGCTGAAAAACATCCGAAGATCAGGGGTGAGTAGCCGCGTTTTGCGAACTCCGCAGAACACCACCAACAGACAGGGAAGGCGGGGCATCATACTCCTTCGCACGGACCCAAGGGTCGGCGCGAGTGTAATCCACGTTTGCATTCGCATCCTTGTGCCAGCAGGTTAGCTCTTCGTGTTTTCCCTCCGTATGGACGACCGTCGGTAGATCTTGTAAAGGAGCCCCCAATGCGTGCCCATCTATCTCGGTTGTCCATTCTTCTGACGCTGTGCGTCTTTTCCGTTTCGGCGCTTTATGGCGGCGCATTCTGGGAAAAGACGCCGCTGGTCGACATCTATGTGGCGCCAAACGGCAATGACGCGTGGAGCGGAACCCTGCCGAAGCCGCAGGACGGCGATGGGCCGTTCGCCACCATCCAACGGGCGCAACAGGCCGTGCGCAAACGGCGACTCTCCGCTGGCGTTGGCGCAGTGACCGTGGTCTTGCGGGGAGGCGTCTACACCATTTCCGAAGCGCTGCGATTCGGCCCGACGGACGGGGGAACTGTGGATGCTCCCGTCGTCTACATGGCCTGGCCCGGAGAGAAGCCTGTCGTCAGCGGAGGCCGTGTGCTCACAGGCTGGACTGAGACCGAGGATGGGCTCTGGGCGCTTGAAATCCCGGAGGTGAAAGCGGGAGAATGGTTTTTTCGGCAGCTCTTCGTCGATGGCATGCGCCGCCGCCGTTGCCGCGAACCCGATCCCGGTTCCGATCTCGAGAACGGCGACTACTTCCGTAGCGAGGGACCCTTTGTGCCGCGCCCCGCGAGAAAAAGCCCGGACTGGAAGAACCCCGAGTGCCGCATCGGTTTCTTCTTCAAAGAAGGAGACCTACAGAGCTGGGACGACGCGGACAGTGGCACCGCCGTGGTCTTCCAGTCCTGGACCGCATCGATCCACTGGATCCAATCCATCGACGTTGAGAAGCGCGAGCTGCGCTTCACTGCGGGCAGCGGCTGGCCCATGGGGTATTGGGAGAAGAATCAGCGCTACTACATCGAGAATGTCCGCGCCGCTCTCGACGAGCCCGGCGAATGGTACCTCAACCGCAGGACAGGACTATGCCTCTACAAGCCGATGCGGGGGGAGAAATGTGCGGACTT
>JAGLDW010000054.1 GCA_023145395.1 Lentisphaeria bacterium
GATAATGCTAGAATAAAACAGCACTGTGTGCAAGGCTTGGGATAGGGGGTTCAGAATGATATCGAAAAGTACATTTGTGGCTCTAGCAGTTGTCGTGGGGCAGTTCGGGATATGCAGTCGTCCCGCTGTAGCTGCGGAGCAAGATACCATTGCCGCGTGGACCTTTGATCGCGTGCCGACGAACGGCGTGTATCCGGGAACGGGGCATCCTGCCAGACTACGTGGCGGGGCGGAGCATTGCGAAACCGGTCGGTCAGGAGCGTGTCTCCAGTCCTTCCGCGGCACGCCAACGATCAAGACACCCGGCGGGGTCTCCGTTCCCAATAGCCCGGAACTGACACCGAAAGGAGCCTTCACACTGGACTTGTCCATTTGCCCGGACAAGGAGTTCTTCTCAACGATAATGGCGTTTCTCCTAGACAAGAAGTACCTCCACTACCCCTCTGCCGAGCCTCGCTTCAATTGCGACTACCAGCTCCATCTGACCCCGACCTCCAGGGAAAAATGGATCGTGACGGCGAATCTAGGTTTTGGCAAGGATTCCGTCAATTACCGATCACGCCCAATCTCACTCGAGGTCGGCAAATGGTGTCAGATCGCCTTCACATACGATGGCGCGGGAACCGGACGGATCTACCACGATGGTTTGATGGTCTGCGAGACGCACCACGGAAACAGGCACCGCATATCCGCAGGCAGCTACCCCCTGATTATCGGAGATCGTGCCGGACGCGACCACTATCCCTTTCCGGGACGCATTGATCGAGTGAGGATCACCGACCATCGAGAGGAGTTCCACAGTGGGAAACTGCTGCTGGATGTCGGTCGTCCGCAGGCATTCCGCCGCATGTCAGAGAACTCCTTCCTGGCAGTGGCAATACGGAACGACCTGGGTTCTTCCTTCAGAAACGGAGTCCTGGAGACGTCTCTAGCGGGTGAGACGATACAATCCATTGCGATTGATGAGATAGAGGAGAATGGCAGGCGCATCTGCCGAATCCCAGTTGACACTACGCTTCGGCCGGGGATCTACCCATATCAGTTCGTTGTGTACGATGCGGACAAGGAAGGTCAGGCGTTGGCAAGCAGGAAAGTGGACGTGTCCATTGTCGCCCGTCCAACACCGTTGAGAATGCCCGTCGTCATGTGGGGGCATGCGGATCTCAAGAAGGTCCAGGCGGCTGGGTTCTCGCACTCATTTGTGACGCTCGTCGATTGCCGGAACGTCTGGCACCAAGGGCCTGCTGAGCGAGAAGACTGTCCTGTCATTGCCGACGGCAAGGCCGAGGCACTAGACCAGGCTCTGGTCGATGGTTTCGGCGTCGTTGCGTACATTGGCGCGGCACGTTTTCTGCATTCAGCGCAAGGGGACCTGCTGCGGGTTGACCGTTTGGGCAAGAAGAATGGCAAACACAAGAATCTCTGCGGGCTGTTCCCTGAAGCTCAGACATTCTGCTACAATGCCGGCGCGGCGGTCGCAGGAAAATACGGAGCATTCCCTGCGCTCGAAGGGGCTCTGCTCGAGACTGAGACACGTGACGGCACGAGCCTTTGCTTCCACCAGCACGATCACAAGGCATTCCGGGACTTTGCCGGGTACGACATCCCTGAGAACATCGGCAGTAAGTTTGGTGTCGTTTACTCAACGCTCGATTCTTTCCCCCCAGGACGCATCATCCCCGACGACGATCCGATGCTCACGTATCTCAAGTGGTTCTGGGAGCGTGGCGACGGTTGGAACTCGATCTACACGCAAATCCACCATGGCCTGAAATCCACGGGGCGGGAGGATCTTTGGACGTGGTATGATCCGGCCGTTCGCGTGCCAAGCGTGGCAGGAAGCGGGGGCGAGGCGGATTTCATCTCACAATGGACCTACTGCTACCCTGATCCGATCAAGATTGGCAAAGCAACCGACGAGTTGCTGGCGATGGCGGATCTATCCCCCAATAGAAAGCAGAAAGTGATGAAGACGACGCAGGCCATTTGGTATCGATCCTACACAGCGCCCAAACGGCAAGAGGGCGAGGAAAGCGATGTTCCGTTGGCCGCATGGGAGGGAACCAAGGCCGATGCGAACTTCATCACGATTGCGCCAGACCATCTCCGGGAAGCGTTTTGGAGCAAGATGTCCAGACCGATTGGCGGAATCATGTATCACGGGTGGTGGTCGCTGGTGGATGAGAACCAGAACAACCCCTACAAATACCGTCATACGAATCCGGAATCCCAGCATGTTCTCAAAGAACTCGTCGAAACTGTGGTCGCTCCCTTGGGGCCGACGCTGCTGCAGGTGCCGGATCTCCGGAGCGATGTTGCGTTCCTCCAAAGCTTCGCCTCGGAAATGTTCGCGGGAGTGGGCGAGTTTGGATGGGGATGGGGTTGGGAAAATGATGCCTACCAGATCCTTCGTTATGCGCACTTGCAGCCGCGGATAGTATTCGACGAAACGATCCTGCGCAGGGGGCTTGCAGACTTCAAGGTGCTGGTGCTTGTCAAGTGCCCGGTCCTGACCCGGAAGGTAGCCGACGTGATTCTGGCGTTTCAGGAACGGGGTGGAATCATCGTCGGGGATGAGAATCTCGCGCCAGAGATCAGCCCGGATGTCCTTCTCAGTGCATGTGGGCGCAGCAAGAAACCGGACAGAGACAAAGCTGCCCTGCAAAGAAAAGCATCTGAACTGAGACGCGAACTGACACCCTTCTACACGCCCCATGCCGAGACCGACAATCCCGATGTTCTGGTCCGTCTCCGACGGCACGAAACGACTGATTACCTCTTTGCATTGAACGACAAACGGACCTTTGGCGACTATGTCGGCCAGTTCGGCCTGGTGATGGAAAAAGGTCTCTCCACGGAAGCCACTCTCATTGTGAACCGACGGAAGGGGTTTGTTTACGATCTTGTTGCGCGTACTCCAGTACGTGCTTTTGCTGAGAATGGGAAGATGAAAATCAGTGCTGCGCTGGGCCCCGGCGGTGGACACATTTACATGATTACGGAGAACTCCATATCTGCGGTGACCGTAGCGGGGAAACGGCGGGTCAGGCGAGGTGGGACGCTTGACGCAAGAATCGCGGTGGTCGACGAGCACGGCGATCCAATCAAAGCTGTCGTGCCAATCAGCGCTGAGATCCTGAATCCACAAGGCGAAGTCGAAGAATTCAGCGGATTCTATGGCGCCAGGAACGGACAACTGACGATCTCCCTCGATATGGCTTTCAACGATCCGCTGGGGAAGTGGACGGTCCGGATTGAGGAACTTGCTTCGGCGAAACGCGCCCAGCATGAGTTCGAGCTCGCGCCATGAGGCTTCATGTTGCTCAAGCGCATGGGCTCTGGGGTTTCAGCGAGTTGGCGTGCCCTCCGAGGCCACTCCCGGAACGTATGCATTGGAGGTGAGCGCCAGTTCCAAGGTGTTCCCCAGTGGTGCGCGAGTGGTGCGGTGTGCACTTCATCTTCGCCCCCCAGCAACGGCAAGTGACTTTCTGGCGTCCTCGCCCCATCCGCCGACCCTCGAAGTCTGGTTGCTTTCGGCGTGCCTGTCCAGTATGCTTGACATGCTTGTCCATTTCATCGTCCAACGGAGGTCTGCCATGCGTCGCCCATCCATCGTGATCGCTCTTGCTCTTGTTGTTGTCGCCACCGTCTCCGCAGACTGCGAGGTCAGCACTCCGAAGCCCAAGGTGTCCACCGTTCCAACGGGGCGGGCACTGATCAAAGACATGATTTTGGCGAATGATGTCACCTCGTTCACGCTGCGCTCGGAATACATCGAGCCGGAGAACGATCCGGATCATGTTCTGCCCAAGAAATGGGCACAGCAGATCGGCTACATGCCGGTGGGGATCGCCTCTCCCGCGATGGCGCTCTGGTACAATCAGGGCTTCTTCCAGTGGACAATCGACGGAGACAGCCTGCATTTGTACCGGCCGCGGATGCGGGTGGTGCGCTCCAGTGGCGCCGACGCGGTGGTCGAGTACAAGTGGGACACGCCGAAAGCCGAAGTGTCTGTACGCTTTGCCGTGATCGAGGGGTTCGACAAGCTTGTGATGCTGGGCCGTTGGATTCCCAAGGAAAAGCTCACGTCGGTCAAGCTCACGTTCATGGCTTATCCATCCACCTTCGCCAAACCGCACAACCGCTGCGTCACCACCGCTTTGGGAACCCGCAGGACGGGCTCTTTCAAGCTCGATCTGTCGAAGGAGAAGTGGATTCTACTCGAAGATGATACGGCAAATCGTCCCATGGCGGGTCCGGCCGGCATGCTCCTCGGGGATGTGTCTGCATTTCAGAGCGTGACGGCGACGGAAGTGGGCGGGTATGGCGAGTATGTGAACATCGAGATGGCGCCTGGACGCACGAGCTTTGCTCTCGCTTTCCACGAGATGCCGGAGGCACCGGGAATCGCGGAGAATCGTGCCAGCTTCCGGCTTGCGGGAGATGCGGAGTCCGCAGCGCTGGCCAAGTTGGTGTTGGCGGACTGGGACCAGCCTCTGACCTTGCCACCTGGGGATCCCGAGCGGGTCGGAGAGATCCGGCGGCGCCGCCGGGAGAGCGCGGCCGCGCGTCTCTCGCGGGACGCCGAGAAGTGGAGTGCCACACCCAAGCCAGCGAAGGGCAAGTTCCCTTGGTTCTCGAAGATTCCCGGCGGTCCGGTCAAGGTCGCCCTGCTCTGTCCTCGCTCTGCGGCTTGGGAGACCACTCGGTTGGCGTCGCGTCTGGATCTGGATGTCAGGCATCTTTATTTCGACAGTCACACCGCCATTTGTGCGGCCAATGCCTGGCCGTACCGCAGCCAGACCGGAGACGGACCGTTGGGCGTGCGACTGGCGACCTACGCTGCCAGGGAGGTTTGCTCTGATCCAGCCCGCGAGGTGATTCTAGTCTCGCATTTGTCCGGAGAGGTCATCCCACAGCGAGTTCGCAAAGCGATCCTGAAGGCTGTCGCCAAAGGTGCGGGATTGTATCTTTCGGGAGATCAGAAGATGCTAAAGGGCTGGCCGAGCGAGTTGTGGGAGCATCCTGACAAGGTCTTGGTTTCGTCTGTTCTCGCGGCTTTTCCCTGGGAGACCTATCCGGGTCTTCGCCCCGGTGAGCGTGGACGGATTGGGAATGCGCCTCTGCGTGCCTTTCGACACGGTGCTGGGCGGGTGGTGGTGTGGCAGGCGAGAATGGGACGCTACTCCACGTTTTCGCCAATGACCAAGGCTAGCGAGGGATTGGACGGTGGTTTCGACCGGATCCTGGGCATGAACGCCGCCGCGTTGCTCGTGGCCGCTGGGCGTCCTCTCCCCGTTCAGGCTTCGCTCACGCGACAGATCCCCCCGGCACGCGGATTTCGGCTTCGCTGGACGGGTCCGCGTCCGGCGACAGTGGCCTTTCGGATTCAGAATGATCTGGACGAAGTGGTGTTCGAGGGCGAGTTCAAGCCAACGTCGTTTCCCTCGTTTCCGGAGCATTTTCCTTCTGGGCGGCGCTACTTCGTGGAGACGGTTTTGAAGAACTTGGGAGGGGAGGCAGTCGGATTTGCCGCGACGTCATTCGAATCGTCCGGTGGCCCGAGCATCGAGAACATTGGATTTTCAGCGGACCAAAAGGTCCATGCGGAGTCCGTGCCGATGATCGAGCTTCCTCTGGGGGGAGTGCTGACCACCAGCATCCGGACTGCGGGGGCGGGGGGCTGTCGATTGCGTGTCGAGGTTCGCGACGCCTTTGATCGTCTGCTGGCTGCACGTTCCGCACTTGTCCAAGCGGATACGACGAACATGGATCTCGCCCTATCTCGTCCGTTGACTGTTTGCCACCGACTGGAGGTTTCGCTGTCGCGGGAGGGCGAGGAAGTCGCGCGCGAGCGCCAGCGGTTCACGCTTCCCCTAGCCTATCCTCTTGACGATTTCACCTATTTGATGTGGTCCTATGCGCGCGGCGAACCGGTCACGCGCTTCGTGCAGCGACGCTGCTTCGAGCTTGGCTCCGACATGATGGACCTATGTCATATGCGGGGATACGACGACCGGGGCGCGGCGCGCGAGTACGCTGTGGCGGCACGCTCGGGTCTGCGCTTGCTTCCCTACATCACCCGCGTGGCTGGCACCGCGAACGAAGATCATACACTTTCACCGGGCTTGCACTCGCAGAGCTGGTTCGACCAGCAGCGCGACTCGATGAAAATCTGCACTCGACAGGCCGTTGCCTATGCGCCGGTGGCCTATACCCTCGGGGATGAGAACTATATGCGTCGGGCATCCGGTCCGGAGATCGGCATGTCCGTGGAGACCATGAGCGCCTACCGGGCCTGGCTCCAGATCAAGTATGGCGTCATTTCCGATCTGAATACGGCCTGGGGTAGTGTGTATGCGGAGTTCGCGGCCATCACCGAACCCGTGTGGTTGCCCGACGTCGCGGAGCGCACGGACAGTTTTGCCTCCTGGTTCGATCACCGGCTGTTTCTGGACGAGGCCTTCGTGGCTCTCCACGAGAGACTGGCCGAGGTGGTTCGCGATGTGCAGCCCGGAGCGCGGGTCGGCTGGGACGGCCCCCTGTCCTACAATTGGAAAGCGGGATACGACTTTGCCAAATGGTGCGAGAACCTCGAGCTGAACCAAGTCTACAGCACGCACTGGGTGCAGGGCGAACTGGTGCGTTCCTTCGCTGGGCAGGG
>JAGLDW010000540.1 GCA_023145395.1 Lentisphaeria bacterium
AGCGTTCTCTATTCGGATGATATGGAGGCCCTCCGGAATTTGACCAAGTGGCTATCGTCGCAGGTTGTCGATTTCGCGGAGCATGGGGGGCGTGCGGTCATCGACTGCGGCATTCCGCTTTGCGCCTTTGCCAATGATGACTACGGTCGGATGGCCAAACTCGGAATCCCTGTAGGATCCTGCCAGCCCCGTCCTGGCATTCTCCCGAATATGCGTCTCTATCATTGCGACCGCATGACGGCGTTTCCCGCAGCCAATGCGTCCATGTTCAAGCGCTTTCAGAACGTGCGGGAGTATTTCTACAAGCGGTACAACGGGCTGCAGTGGGATTTTCGCTTCTTCGAGGAATGTCCCGAGTGTCCCGCATTGCGGCTGAACACCTGTCAGGGACACTGTCTGGCCGAGAAGGGGCGCAGACTCTTGAAAGAGGCGGAAAGACTGCGCGACATTGTCGCCGAGGAGGCCAATCAGGAGGCACTTGTGGACATGGGGACCATTCTCTACGAACTCAGCCAGTTCGCCCAGGCGGTAGAGTGCATGACCGAAGCCCGGAGGGTGGATCCCGCCGATCCCCATGTGCACATGATTCTCGCACGTTGCCTCTGGGAGCTGGGGAAACTTGCCGATGCGGAGGAAGAGTTCCGCAAGGCCGCCCGACTTCTGCCCGACGGACGCGAGGTGCTCGCCGAACTCGGCAGTCGGTTCGAGGAAAGCGGCAAGCTCTTCAAGGCGCGCCGCCTGGTGGAGGAGATCAAGAGAATGCCCCCGCCAGAGTCTGACCAGACTGGGGAAACACCACAATGATCGAGGCTAGCATGGCAGAACACCCGAACATTATCCTGATCAATTGCGACGATCTTGGCTATGGTGATGTGGGATGCTATGGGTCCGAACTGCATTCTACCCCCGCTCTCGACCGCCTGGCCGCCGAGGGCATGCGCTTCACGGATTTCTACATGGCCGCTCCGGTTTGCTCGCCATCTCGCGCCGCCATGATGACGGGGTGCTACCCGCAGCGCGTTGGCCTGGAGACCGGGTGCGAGATCGGCGTGCTGCGACCCGGGGAGCCCATTGGGCTGAGCGCCGACGAGACAACCGTGGCGGAGATTCTTCAGCGCGCCGGCTACGCCACCGAGATCATCGGCAAGTGGCATTGTGGGGATCAACCCGAGTTCCTGCCCACACGCCATGGATTCGATCATTGGTATGGAATTCCCTACAGCAACGATATGGGCATCAGTGTTCATCACCCGGAGATGCCCCCGCTTCCGCTCATGCGTGACGAGGAGGTGGTGCAGGAGCAACCGGACCAGACGTGCATCACCGAGCGCTACACCGAGGAGGCGGTCCGCTTCATCCGCGCCAATCGGCAGCGACCATTCTTTCTCTATCTAGCCCACACCTATGTGCACGTTCCCCTGTACGCTCCGGAACGGTTTCTACAGCAGTCCCGCAACGGGCGCTACGGTGCGGCGGTCGAGCACATTGACTGGACGACGGACGTGCTACTGCAGGAATTGGAGCGACTTGGGCTCGCGGACGACACCTTGGTTATCTTCACGTCGGACAATGGCGGCGCACCTCGCCACGGCGCCAGCAACGCCCCGCTCAGGGGACAAAAGGCGACCACGTGGGAGGGGGGGCAACGTGTGCCCTGCATCATGCGCTGGCCAGGGGTTGTGCCCGCTGGAACGACGTGCGGCGAGATGAGCACGGCGATGGATCTGCTGCCGACCTTGGCGGAACTCGCAGGACAGGCCGCGCCGACGGATCGGATCATCGATGGCCGCTCGATCCTGCCGTTGATGCAGGGGAGGGGAGAACAGACTCCGCACGAGGCGTTTTTCTACTACCGCATGCACGAATTGCAGGCCGTACGCTCCGGAGACTGGAAACTGCACCTGCAAAGCACCGAACTCTACAACCTGCGGGATGATGTGGCAGAATCCCAGAATGTGGCCGATGCCAATCCCGAGGTCGTGGCTAGACTCCAGGAGCTTGCGGCACGCTGCCGCGAGGATCTCGGCGATTCTCTGGCGGGTGTAGAAGGAAAGAATCGTCGTCCGTGCGGACGAGTCGATGATCCACAGCCCCTGACGCGCTACTCCCCAGACCACCCCTACATGGTCGCCATGTACGATTGAGGAGATGCCTTTCGCCTCTCGGGCGCCACGCATCAGAGCTACGCGCAACTTGAATGCGCGCACTGCGAACTTCGCAATTCGTGAGGGCGAGACTCCCGGCTAGCCATGTCCTGCGAACTGCGCAAGGCTAAGGACAGTACACACCACGAAAGACCCAGGAAGAAGAAAAACTCCCGCAGAGCCGCAGAGCCGCAGAGGAAGGTATGGGGAGAAGACAGAACCACGAATGGACACGAATGGAGATCTGCGACTTTCGCGAAGTAGAGGGAGCACTGTGCTGTCCGCAGAGTGACCGGAGGCAGTTTGCCTCCGGCGTGTTCGCAGTGCGCTGTCCGTGTCCCCCGATGTCGGGGGACCGGCTCGTCGGAGCCTCGCCCTCCAGATCGGGCTGTCCTTTTCGCATGCTTCCGGTAGGTTCGCTGTGCCCCAGTGAACCAGACATATGCAGAAGCCCCAAACCAGGCTGCACTGGGGCCCAGCACACCTATCTGGATCCACCTTGTCCGCATTGCGCTGTAACCGAAAGGCGAACACCTGACAATTGGGAATTCAATTCCCAATTGTCGTGGTGTTTCTACTGCTTTTTTGTCAGGCTTTTGAGCCAGCAGTAGATTGTGTCTCCGATTTGCCGGTATCCCGATTCGTTGGGATGCACGCTGTTGCACATGCGGGTGATCTTGATTTCGGTGCGGCTGTTGGCCAGTTCTTCGCGAGCGGGGAAACCGGCGACCGGATCGACGGCGGTTCCGATGGGCACGAGAAAGATTTTCTCCGATTCCCGATCCCCGTATCGTTCCAGCATGTCCTCGATCATCCTGTGCAGATTGCGGCGATACTGCCAGCGTGTTTTCAGGCATCCGTAGTTGATGCCAAAGGCATCCTGCGTGGCGGCTGC
>JAGLDW010000541.1 GCA_023145395.1 Lentisphaeria bacterium
GTCTCGTCGTCTGCGTGGAAGATATCATTTGGGCCAAGGAAAATTGTCACGATATCCGGAATTTTATCGCCGTTGTTTTCGCGGCAGTAGCGCGGAAAATCAAGCACAGGTTTTCCGTCCGCTCCCTCATACAGGAAGGGACTGCTTGCGCGATATCCCTCGGGATCCGCCCGGAAACGGGTGGTGAAATTCTTGGCCGTCCATCCGCCGTACCCTTCGTGGCGCGCGAGCGGAAGTTCCTTCTTGGGTTGGTGGCTTCCCACCAGGGTCAGGTCCATTTTCTTGTCCGCAGCGGCGAGTTTCGCGACATGGGACGGATACATGGAGGCGTGGGTGAGGCTGTCTCCCACCATCAGGATACTCAGCTTTTGGAGGCTGTCTCCGGGAACGACGCGCAGCAGTGTCTCGGCTTTGGCCAGCACCGCATTCGCGCCATCCCGCACGGCCAGTGTGAACACGCAGTCGCCTACATCGGCATCGCTGGGCATGAATGTCCAACGCTCCTGTTGCTGGGTTCCCTTTGCGCAGGAAACGTCGAATACATAGTTCGCGGGGTTGACGACTAGCAGCGTGTTGTCGAAATAGAGGTTGCATTCGATGCCCGGCACCGCGTGAATGACGGGTGGAAGGTAGAGGCGCAGCATCTCGCCGCCGGCATTCGTCTGGGTCGGTTTCATCTTTGTCTCCGTGACAAGTGTGAGATTGTCGAATTGAAGTGCGGCGCCTTTTGCGACGTCGAGCGCGAGCTTGATCGAACGCACTTCTCCTTTGGGAAAGGGAGTTGTCGGTATGGCGAGCTGGAACACCATGGACTGCCATTTCTCCGCGTCAACCTGTTTCTCGGCGCTTGAGACGTTTCCCCCCACCCAGCCTGCGTCTCCATAGCAGTAGAGCCAGACCTTGAAAGCGCCCTTGCCGCGAACGTCCGTCGTGATCGTGAACGGCTGTCCCGGCGCCGCGCTAAATCCGACTGAGGTGAAGACGTGGACAGGTCCCCTCTGCGCGGTGATCCCGAGGGAGTGCTGGCCTTCCGCGTAGGCGACTGTGCCCCAGCTGCCATTCTTGCGGAACGCGCTGTTGAACATCCAGCATTTGGGAGTCGTCGTGCCGTCCTTGCTCGTCACGGTCTCTTCAAAGCTTCCGTTGAGTCCGAGACTGAGTTCCGTGGCCTGCAGCAGCGCGCCCACGAGCGTTAGCACAGCCACCAAGAAATATCTGTTGTGTGTACTCATGTGTTGTCCCATCCATTCTCTCGTCCGAGTGCGACGCCATGTATTCGTCTGGCACGTTGCCTGTGAAGGTACCATATTGACAGTGCTCTTGCAAAGAAAACACCTGGGAGGGGCGAGATCCCCCACCAGACCCGCTGCGGAAAGGGTTTCGAGGCCAGTGACAGGTGACCGGTCATCCGTTATCGCTGTTCTTGCGGTGCCATTTGTGTTCTTGTTGGAGTCAACCTGACAGAATAGCGGCATCTCTCGCCGATGACCGATGACTGGTCACCTTCCCTCT
>JAGLDW010000542.1 GCA_023145395.1 Lentisphaeria bacterium
AGACACTGTTTCTTATTCTATATGATAAGAACTTGAAAATATTGCTGTTTCGCCGCCTGAACGTTTTGACACAGAGAATGAAAGTACCCTCGCCATGTCCCCAAAAGTAGCACTCCTGATGGGCAGCAAATCCGACCTTCCCAAGCTCGAGAAAACCATCGAGACTCTGAAAAAACTCGATATTCCCCATGTTGTTCGGGTGATGAGCGCACATCGCACCCCCAGCGTGGTGCAGGAGTTCGCGGAAAATGCCGAGGACAATGGCTTTGAGGTCATACTCGCAGCTGCGGGTGGTGCGGCTCATTTGGCGGGTGTCGTCGCGGCACACACGCTTCTGCCCGTGGTGGGCATCCCTGTCCAGGGAGGCGCGCTGAATGGGTTGGACGCTCTGCTGGCGACCGTGCAGATGCCGGGCGGCATTGCCGTCGCCACAGTTGGAATCGGTAGTGGCGGAGCGACGAACGCCGCCTTGATCGCCGGGCAGATCCTGGCGCGCCAGGACTCCGAAGTCCGGTCGCGCCTGGCCGCCTATCGCGCGGAGCGGCGCGAACAGGTCATCGAGGCTGACGGCGAGGTGTCTTCTCTATGATTTTTTCGCCCCCATGGGCTTTTGCAGTTCTCGTCCTGCTGTGCGGCGCAACTGCGCGGAGCGACGGGAAAAAAGCTGCCCAGGGAGCCGATGCCAGCCTGCAACAGGCGGTGGCTGATGTGTTGTCGGTGCTTGCGGACCGCGAGTTGCTTCCTCCGCGGACAGCTGACACCCGACGTGCCGTGCAGCAGGCCGTTCTGGATGCGGTCGGTTCCGGCGCTCGGGTGACGGCACCCCCGGAGAGCATGAGGAAAGGCATGGGTTCTCCTGCTCGGGAAGGGCATCCGTTGTCCGTTCGGTCAGGTGTGCTGGATGGAACCTACTGGCATGTGAAGATCTTGCGGGTTGATCCCGATTTGCGCCAGGAGTTGTCGGGTGTGCTCGAAGGCGTCGCACATGGCCATTTCGAGGCCTTTGTCATTGATCTCAGGGGGACGGGGGGAAGCGACGCAAAGGCTGCGGGGAAAATTGGCAGGCAACTGCTTTCCGCCAAGTTGCCGATCGCCGTGCTGGCGAATGCGGATACGACCGGCGCAGGCGAGCAGCTTGTCCGGAACCTGGCGGCAGGCGGCGCGGTGGTTGTGGGAACTTCCACTGCGGGAACTTCATCCCAGGTGGAAATCGTTGCGCTTCCGTCCGGGGATCAACTCGTGCTGTCGCCGCGGGGAGCAGTGCGAACTGGAGGTGTGCGCCCGCACGTGCCTGTGGCTGCTGCCGACGATCCAAAACTGGCCCGCGCAACGGATGAGCCATCTCCCCTGGACAAGCTCATCTCCCGCGACGCGTGCCTGCGGAAGGCGACGGATCTGCTTGCGGCAATCTGTGTGCTGGGAGGGGAATAAACCAGATGCAGTCCGCGCCCACAAGGTGCTCGCCGGTGCCGGACGTTGCGGTTCGCATTCTGGTCTTCTTTGTCGCCATGGTGATCTGTCGATCCGTGGCGGCGACCCACACGGTGGAGCTTCCCGAGTTTCGCATTCGAGTACGCGCGGACACCGAAACCCGTGCGAAGACGTGGCGCCCCTTTGTGGAGCGCTGTCAGCGCGAGGTCGATCGTGTCACCGTCAGTCGGCAGATGCCAACGAAACGCCTGCGCATTCGCTTCGGCAGTCAATCCGGAGACCGAGGCAATTTGGATATCCGTTTTTCTGCGAAAGAGTCTCCCATTGCAATCACCCACCGGTTGGTCCGCGCGATGCTCTTTCGCAGCACGAGCGGAAAACGAGTCGAGGCATCGAGTGTCCCGGAATGGATCGCCGCCGCCATCACTCATCGCCTCCTCTTCGCGAACCGCGCGATTCTGGGACGGTTCGAACCCGACTACCAACCCGCTCGCTATGGATTCAATAGAGGACATTTTCCGCAGGTGGCGGAACTGGTGACTCGGGCAGTGTCGCCGCGAGACTCGATTCCCTACAGGCTCTACGCCATGCACTGCGATCTTCTTGCCGCCGTGGTCCAGGAAAGCGATGAACTGGGTGAGTGCCATATCGTGGAATTGCTCGAGATGGCTGCTCTGGGACATAGTCCACACGAGTCTCTTCAGACCCTTTTTCGTTCTCGGTTCTCGGAGTTTGGCAGTCTTCAGCGTTGGTATGAGCAAATCGTGGTTGACGTCAGCCGCAAGGGCAGGCGAACCAGTGCTCGGGCCGAGATTGTCGAGCGCATCTCGCTGTTGGAGTCGATCCCGATGGTCGTCGCGGGAGAGAAAACGGCCAGGCATACATATGTTCCCGTTGATGAGGTTCCGGAAAAATTGAAAGCCTACAAGGGCGACCCCCTCGGTGCCCGAAAACTGCAGTATGAGTTCTACGAGGTGATGAAGGATGCTCCAAGACTCATGCGACCCCCTATTCTGGCGTACGTGAAAGCGTTCCAGAAGTTGGAGCAGGGCAAACTGTGGCGCTTCAAACGAGCGGTTCGACGCGCGCGGAAAGAGCTTGCGGAGGCACTCGAGAAGCAAATGGCTTTGGACGACTTTCTGGACCGCGTGGAGGGCGAGACGGAAAGCGGCAAGCAGCGTTTTGGCGCGTACACAGCTGTGGTCCGTCGTTTCGACCGCGAGCGGCGCGACCTCGACCCGAATCTGGAGCTATATTTGGATAAACTCATCGATTGATTGACTCGGATGGATCCCTTGGGACTCCAGGCGTCCCGAAACGTTTTCTGAAAGAATCAGCGTAGTGCGGAGAAGTGAGAACATGATGACGAGATGTGGCTGGGTGATTGCGTGGTTTCTAGTGGCGAGTGTGTGGGGAGCGCCGGGAGACATGGTGTTGAAGGAGGACTTTTCGGAAGGAATGGAGGCTTGGGAGTATGCACCGGGGAATGCCGAGATGGTCTGCGTGTCCGATGCTGGCCCCGGCCATGAGACGGTTCTGGACCTGCATCCACCAGGCGCCATACTTGGAGTCAACAGCCGGGAGTTGGTTGTCGGCGTCGACATCGCCCTGGACAAGGCCTACGAGTTTGAGGCCAGGATCAAGTCGGAGGGATTGACGGCGGGAGTCTTCGCCTTTTCCGTGTGTTGCAGAGATGCCAAAGGGAAACGGATTCAGCAGATTTCGATACACAACCTGAGGGAAAAGTCCAAACCCCATCCGTGGGTACTCAAATCATCGGTTCTGGGAGCGGGAACAACCCGGCCCTTTCCTCCGGAAACGCGCACGATTGTGCTTCGTTTCTCCTTCTGGGATAGAAAGAAGCTCTGTGCGGGCAGAGTGCTCGTCGATGATGTCACTGTCAAGGAGATCGCTGTGAAGAAGACACTGACTTCCAGTTGGCCACGTTCCATCCTGGCGGATGTGGGCGACCTGAAGATACGCTTCGAGAGTCGCTCGTTCTGGACACTGTACCGATTTGACTACAAGGGACTCCGTCTCTGTGTCGACAAGTTCGGGAGCCACTACGGGAACGTCGGCAATTTTCCGGGAATTGGATTCGTCGGGTCAGGGCACACGGAGAACGAGGACGAACGTGTGGATTCCATCGAATTGCTTGCCGATGGCGTTCCGCAGGCCACACCAAAGCCCCAGTATGCCTGCGGGAAAATCAGTCTGCGCAAGACCTCGCGCCTGCGTTCGCTCCGGCTCCGCACGTTGGTGCAGGTGACCCCCGGGGGGCTTCTTGAGGATGCCGTGATGACGGCGGACAAGCCGACAAAGCTGAATCTCATCTACTTTTTCATGCACCCATGGGTCACGGATATGTCGCATTACCTCGCGGAGTTGCCCGATGGCTCCCGGGTGGATGGAGAGTTCACGGATAGCAAGGGAATGAAGATCTCGAAGCCCGTAAAATGGTCGGCCGTCTACAGCGAGACGTTGCAGGCGGGAGCGGTGACGGCGGTGCTGGCCGTGCCGGAGGGGATCAAGT
The DNA here is from genome assembly GCA_023145395.1 of Lentisphaeria bacterium. GTDB lineage: Bacteria > Verrucomicrobiota > Lentisphaeria > Oligosphaerales > Lenti-02 > JAGLDW01. Next base: position 3,965 of record JAGLDW010000542.1, read on the forward strand.
GGGACACTCGGTACTGGGATCAGCCAAACCGGTACCGAAAACACTATTTCGCCGTGTTTAAGGGCGAAACGGTTGCCATGGGGAAAGAATATCATTTTCGCGTTTTCACCGTTCCCTTCACCAGCTCTGCGGAGGCTT
>JAGLDW010000543.1 GCA_023145395.1 Lentisphaeria bacterium
ATGGCGGAGAGGGAGGGATTGACGTTCCCAAGACCTCACTGCTGCACACAAGGGTGCAGCCTCCGCCCGATGGGCGGTCGAACCCTCGGATCTGCAAGCAGATCAATGGTTTTCGAGACCACCGCCTTCGTCCACTCAGCCACCTCTCCGGCTTGGATGGTTTGTGGAGACTGCCCCATGGGACAGCGCGATGGGGAATATACGCACAGCCTGCCTAGTGTCAACCTATGGAGTCCATTGGCCGTTTTCCCACTGAAGGCAGGTCAGGACAACATTGCCGGCATAGGAGACGTTCAGAACAGGAGCGCGGTCCATGTTACGCCCACGACGCAGGTGCCAGAAACACCGCAGGACAGGAAAGATCGTCTCGTCGTAGGGATTTCCCCCGTCTCCGTGCTTGAGCTGGTAATCCTTGAGTTGCGCCCATGTGTATGTGCCGCTGAGCCCGGAACCAGCCAGGTTCCAGCTGCACTTAGCGCCCGAGAACTCGTAGAAATAGCTAATGCGTGGCACGTCTGAATTCGGATTCTGGTACACGCCTTTTGTGTTTCCGGTTCTGTCGTAGGCCGCCGCAAACTGGTCGCTATCCTCGGGATGGGGATCCCAGTCTTTTTCTGCTGTCGCCTCCGGATTTTCATCGGCGGGGCAGCGAAACACCTCCGGGGTCTCCAAATACGAGGAGTACAAACGGGAGATCCAGCTCGGGAACTCCTCCTCGAAATCATCCCGGTACATGCTAATTCCGAGGCTGATCTGCTTGAGGCTGTTCATGCAATGGGCTTCATTCGCCTTATCCTTTGCCTTCTTCAGGACCGGCAGAAGCATTCCCGCCAGAATGGCGATGATGGCGATGACCACCAACAACTCGATGAGAGTAAAACTCTTTCTGGCCATCGTCTTGCTTGTCGTCTCAGTATGCATGACTCATCCTCCGAAAACGCACTGTTCAAGGCTACTTGACATCAGGAACTGTACTGTACTGAGCATGGAGGCCTTCCGCAACCCGCCTCCGACGCGGCTCAGCCACCGACCACTATCTACAACAACGACGAAAAGACACCAAATATTGACGGATCAAGGGACAATTCACCGTGAGACGCCACTTACGAATAGCCATCGAAGAATGCACGGCGCGTGGGGTGGCGGAGTTTTTTCAATGCGGCGAACTCGATCTGCCGGATGCGCTCGCTGGAGAGGTGGAACTCCTCGCTCACGTCTTTCAACGTCATCGGATTGCGCCCGTCCAGCCCGTAATGCATGATCAGAATGCGTCGCTGTCTTTCGTCCAGCGTGTGGAGCGCGTCGCCGACAGCCTGCTTGAGCAAGCGCGCGGCGACCGTCTCTTCGGGACCATCCTCCCGTTCGTCCGCAATGAAGTCGCAGAGCTTGGTGTCCTCGTCGTTGCTCACCGTGCTCTGCAGCGAAATCATCTGCTGCGACATCTTTCTCAGCGCGCGGACGCGAGCCACTGGCATGTCAATGCGCTTAGCCACCGCTTCGGGGCTCGGCGTCTCGCCAGTCTCCTGCACCAGAGTATTTTCTGCCGTGTTGAGACGACTGAGTTCGCGAATCATGTTCGAGGGTATCCGGATCGTTCGCCCATGCTTTGCAAGCGCCTTGGTGATGGACTGTCGAATCCAGTATGTGGCATAGGTGCTGAAGCGGTGGCCACGCTTGTGTTCAAACTTCTCCACCGCCTTCATCAGTCCAATATTCCCCTCCTGGATGAGGTCGAGAAAAGGCAGTCCGCAGTGTGTGTAGTGTTTGGCAACACTCACCACCAGCCGCAGATTCCCCTCCACCATCATCGTGCGCGCCTCAGCCTGCTTCTCGCGGAAGTCCTTCAGGGACGTGGCCACGCCGGTCGACACTTCGGCGCCAGCCAGGCCATTGAGGAGCTTCTCGATGCATTCGTCGTAGAAGAGATCGCGCAGGGGCAGTGTGCTGAAAAGCTTGTACAGGGATTGGAGCTGGAGCACCAGCTCGGTCGCGGCCTCTTCGCCACTCGCGGCTTCAAGCATCTCGATGCGTTCTCGCACTGCCGCGGCTGCTCCCAGCACGGCTGCCACCTGCCGCAGCATGTCCTCCACCGTCTCGAAGGAGTTTTTGTCTATGTAACTGCGGAGGGTGGGTGCGGCGACGTCCTCGAACAGGCTCTCCAGCATGTCGAGCGGCCCGGATGGCACCCGCATCAAATGCAGGCGACTCTCCTCCCTGCACCCTTCATAGCGAGATGCGTAGTACCCCTCCTCAGCCACAGTGAGACGAGAGATGGCGCCCACTTGGCGCAAATAGGCTCGCGTGGCGTCTTCGGCAGAAACACTCTCCTCGGACTGGCGGTCGCCGTCCAAGGAACGCGCGTGATCCATCTGGGTTTCAGAAAAATCGTTCGGCAACGGAGAAACCCCGCCATGCATACGACACACAGTTCCTCCACCACTCAGGTGGAGACGGCGAACAAATAGGAAACCACCGCAAACCATCACTGTACGGCCATACGCCAACCTAGTCAACCAGCACAGCCACGAGAAGCCGTCCGTCGACACCGTGGAAGACGGGGAATCCAGTTGTCCCTCGACTCTTGAGGCTCCTGCAAAACCCCGCGCGAGCCGCGTTGAGAGCGTCAACATCCGCCTCAACCCTTTGGGCGACAGACATCCAAAACTGCGTGCCGCGCGGCCACGTGGGGTTCTGCAAGACCTCTCTTGGCAGAGGCGCTCCAAAATCCCAAATCAACCAAGGGCGTCTTCCAGTCCTGGGATCGACACACCTTCGAGGGTTTCGAGGTCGAGAATCGTGGTGCCGCGGCAGCACTCGCGCAGGAGTTCATCCATGTCCAGGCGCGCCTCCTCGGCTAGAATGCGCTCCAGCGCCGCGGCGGTGGCGGGACGCGAGGGTGCGAACACAGTGCAGCTGTCCGGCACTTCCTCTCTGGACTCCTCCATGGTGCCAATCTGCGTGGCCATCCGGATGATGTCCACCTTGTTCGAGGTGAGGAGCGGGCGCAGGATCATCAGATCCGTGGCGGCGCTGACAACGTGCAGGTTCTCCAAAGTCTGGCTGGCAACCTGTCCGATATTGTCCCCAGTCATCAATGCCTTCGCTCCGAATGTGCGGCCTATGGCTGTGGCCATCCGCACCATGGCGCGCCGGTACAAGACTGTGCGCAACCGCTCCTGGCAGATGTCGCGAACGGCCTTCTGCAGAGGCAGCAGGTTCACGGCCACCAGCCGTCCCGCCTCTTGAAAGCGGTTGAGGATTCTCGCCAGCGCCCCGACTTTGGCGAGTAGGGCGGGTGGCGTGTAGGGCTCGCTGTGAAAGGTGACATAGTCCACGTTGCAGCCGCGCTTCATCATCTCAAAACACGCGACAGGCGAATCGAAGCCTCCAGACAGCAATGCCAGCACACGGCCCCCGCTCCCCGCCGGGAGACCTCCCGGACCATCAATGGTCTCGTAGTGCACAAACGCCTTGTCCAGACGCACCTCCACTCCCACGCGCAATTGCGGAGTCCGCAGATCCACATCCAGCAGGGGGTATTGCTCCAGCAGTAGATTGGCGAAATGAATCTCAATCTCCTTGCTGGTCATGGGGAACTTTTTGTAGTTTCTCCGAGCCCGCATGGCATATGGGATCCGCCCAGAGGGGGGAAGCGTCTCGACCAGCGCCTTGTACACCGCGGGAAAACTTGTCAGGACCGCTTGCTCGATTAGCTCGAGCTGCGGCCCCGTGAGAAACCCGGGGGATGCGGACACGAGCCCGGCCACCCAGGGGAGACGCCGACGCGCCTCGGCCAGTTCGGCTGGTGAGAAGGTCGCACTCCGCTCCTTCAGGCGGAAGAAGATGCGCCCCCTCTCTCGCACCACGCGCAAGGGACGGCACACTGGCGCCATCACCCGCAGTACGGCTTGCACAAACAGGTTCTCGAACATGAGCCGATTCCCACCCTTGGTGGCGATTTCATTGTATCGGCAGAGTATGGCATTGTAGGGAAGATCAGGTAGGGGCATCGTGGGGTGTTCCGTTTGGTTTTCAGCCGTCCAGCACTGGTTCAAGCCCAAGTTGCATCTCCAACCAGCAATAGGCCAGCGCACGCGGCGGGGCATTGAAAGAATGCCCGGCGCTATGGAAGTGGCAGGCAAACTTCCCCTCTGCCTGCAACGCTTTATACACACGTTCAACTTGGTAGTATATCTCCGCAAACGGTTCGAAGACGGGAAAGCAGACATCGTTTCCCACCGCGCTGATGTTCAACAGGGCCCGCGGCGCAATGGAGGCCAGGATCTCGTGCATGTCCAGCGGTGGCGCTTGTCCCGACTCGAAATAGGGGCGCAACTTTTGGAAGTGCTTGTAGCGGCCGGGTGGTGTGCGCGACCAGTTCTCCCGCTTCGGATCCACGAGCCAGCTGGTGACTCCACAGCTGGACACAGCCGCACGCACACGGTCGTCCACAGCCGCTAGAAAGGCCGTTCCATAGCCGCCGAGGGAATGCCCAATGCAGCCCAGCCGAGAACCATCCACCTCGGGGCGCGAGCACAACACATTCAACGCTTGACGATGATCGAAAACATCTTTGCCCATTTCGGACCAGCCGGGATGGCGCTCGTAGAAAAAGGCTGTGTTGTAGGGAGGCACTCCCTCCGGCAGCCTGGCACCCGCGCAGAAATGATCTGGAGACAGAGTGACAAACCCGCGGCGTGCCAAGTGCACGGCGATGCCGTTGGCGCCCCCCGGATGCCCGCCGATCCCCAGGCAGGCGTCCTTCGCGTCCGCCGTCGTCCCGTGCAAGCAGAGAACGGCGGGCGCGGGCGAGGCAGCGGACACACCCTTCGGCACCAGCAGCCAAGCGGGACAGCGATCGCCGGGCTCCGTCTCATAGGACACCAGCCGCCGCACCCACGCTCCCTCGTCCACCTCGGACTCCACACGCAGCGCCGGCTCTGCGGCTTCCGCCGGCCCCTCGCCGCAAAGATCCAGAAAACGATCGACCACGCCAGCGCGCCAGGCGCGCCATTCGGACTCTGGGAACTCCGTGCAGCCGACCGGCAGAATGTCTGGGAGTTGCGGCTTGTAGGTTGGTCCATCCGGCATGAGCAGAATCCTCCGTCGTGAATTGCGCATCGCGCTGAGGCGCACAGCGTGCTCGAAGAACGAAAACCAACCCCGAGGCACGAGGTTGCGCAACCAATGTAGTCCCCCTATCTTGGACGTGCGAGGCCAGAGAACGAGGGCAGTCACCCCATCGGCTGGCCACTGTGCCAAGGCACTGGGAGACGATGGCAGGAGGTGTTGTGAGGCATGCTAAGGGTCCGCGCAGAAATAACTTCACATTTTGGCGAGA
>JAGLDW010000544.1 GCA_023145395.1 Lentisphaeria bacterium
GGTCTGTAACCGACGAGCAACGAAGTGGATGGCCGTGCGCCGCCTCGCCCCGTGGGGCTGCGTCCCTTTTGCCGCCTGATTTCGTTTTCCGCTTGGCGGAATCGGAATCCCGCTCAGCGGGACCCACTCGCTCGCGCCTCTTCAGGAACCAACAATGAACAGCAGCAAAATGGCACGTTATTTTCGCGTGGACCCTAAAGACATGGTGGTGGTGCTCCTTCTTTTTGCGATGCCTATCAACGCGCATGCCGCAGAGCCCCCCGAACGCCGCTTTGACGCGACCATCGCCTGCTGGCTGAGTCCCCATCTCGCGAACGCGACACACAACTTGGACATCGATGCTCTGAACCGCTTCGGTGCAACGCCCAAAAGCATAGAGGCGTTGCTGAAAACCGGCGCCACAGGATGGCTCAGCACGCTACCTGTCAACTGCACCCTGTCGTTCAGTTCCCCAAAGCCCGTGCTGAACACTGCCTACGATTCTGAGAAGAATGCCATTCAAGTCCTGCTGCACACCAGCGTACTGACTTCGATGAAAATGCGTGTGACCAAGCCGCTGTGCGTGCTCTTCGGCCAACGCGATCAGCTTGCGGTGTTCCGGTTCACCAGCAAAGGAGGCGCGGGGGAGTTGATCTGGCTGGGGAAACTAGACTATCGCCTGCGTCTCCCCCCGACCATCGACTACACGCTGTGCCAGGATCTGACCATAACCATGGGAGAACGCACACTCACGCAGAAGGAACTTGCCGAAGGCGTCACGGTGGATTGTGTGGACCAGTTCTCGGATGTGCTTGTGCGGGGGCAAAGTCCCATGGGGAAACCGTTTGTTCATCGATACGAGATCGACGCCAAGAAATTGACGAGTCGCGCTTGGAAGACACTGACCCAAACTCACAGTTTCCTGCGCAATGGAGGCACTCCCGGAAGATGAGATCAATCGCCACGCTGCTGTTGCTCGCCTCCTGGGTGTTCGCCGACGCCGGTGCGGGCCCGACACAGGCCGACGCCTACGTCCGACAACTGGGCCACCACGACTTCGCCATCCGGGAAAAGGCGGAGGCCGCATTGCGCAAACTGGGGCCAATAGCTAGGGAAGCCGTCAAAGCGGGTCTGGGAAGCGACGATCCCGAAGTGCGTGAACGTACGGCCATTCTGTGGCGGGACCTGCGCTGGAGTGTGCTCGAGAATGCGGATGATGATTTCAGAATGCTTCGCAAGTCCGCAGCGCAAAGGCGCAACGCCCCCAAGGCATGGGACACGTTTGTGAAGACGCACGGCGCGGGCACGATCCTCTGCATTCGCGCAATCGCGGAAGGGGAGGGGATGGCGAATGCGCTTCCGGTCGCCTGGAACGCCTACTTCGACCAGTTGGATCCCAAGACCATCGGAGCCTACGTCAGCGGGGTCAGGCCGCGAGAGGAGGGGACGAAGCTTCTGGCGCTACTCGGCGAGATCGATTCCGCACGCCTTCGAGGGAAAACACCCGAACGGCTACTTGAAACGCTCAACATGCTCTGGGAGCATGGCTTGGCTCTCAGAGTTGGGATACAGATCCTGCGGAAACGACCCGACAGCCCGGCTCGGACGCATGTGTACGCGGCCATCCGGGCAGGCGGATTTCTCGACCGAGTCTGGAAAGCAGCAGAAAAGGGCACGGTCGATGCCGCGGCGCTGTGTCTGCTCGCCGGACTGGCGCGCGAGTTCCAATGTCCCGACCGGTTGCGTCCGTTCCTCCATCACCCCCTGCCCGCCGACATGGACGATCGCAAACTGGGCATCATCGCGGAAGATCTCGAACACGCCGGCATGCTGGCCGATGTTTGCGCCTTGCTGAAAAATGCGAAGAAACCGGTGCTGCGCTACCGTCGCTGCCAGGCGCTTGGCAACTCGGGACACCAGGCACAAGCCGAAGAGGAATGGCGCGAACTCATGCTCGACCTGGAGGACAAAGGAGAAATCTACTCGCTGGCAGATCTGATGGCCAAGCACAAAAACGCCCGCGCAGAGGATGTATGGAAGAGACTTCTCGGCGATGGTGTGTCGAAATGTGTGTACGCCAGCAACGCGTGCTTCCGCCTCGCCTCCTACTGCGAGAAGCGGAAGGAATACGCGAAGGCGGCGGACTTGAAACAGCAGGGGATCGACCGCATGAGCGGGATGATGATGATCACCGGAGCAGGCAAGACCCTCAGTGGCGAGACAGCGATCGCCTACGTCCGCGGGGAGATCCAGAAACTGCGCGCCAAAGCCGCCGCCACAACGGAATGAGAAAGTCCAGTAGATGAACTACCCCGGAATCAAGGCGGAATGGAACGGATTCGATCGGTACGACTTTGATTTTGAAGGGCGGGCGTCGATCCTGTGCGCACCACGCCAGGCAGCGCCCGGAAGGCCTTGGATCTGGCGAGCCCGTTTCTTCAACGCCTGGCCCGCCGTCGATTTGGCGTTGCTCGAGCGTGGCTGGCATGTGGCCTATCACGATGTGGCCGATTTGTTTGGTTGCCCAGAGGCTGTCGAACTCTGGAACACCTTCCATGCGCACCTCGCAACCGAGCTTGGCCTTGCGGAAAAGCCCGTCCTCGAAGGCATGAGCCGGGGGGGGCTGATCATCTACAACTGGGCCATCGCAAACCCCGACAAAGTGCGCTGCATCTACGCGGACGCACCAGTCTGCACGATTCGAAGCTGGCCGGGTGGACATGGCGTCGGCGCGGGCAGCGAGGAGTCGTGGGCCCGCTGTCTGCATGCCTATGGGATGACAGAGGAGCAAGCACTGGCCTACGCGCACAATCCCGTTGATGGCCTGAAATCCATCGCCGAAGCTGGAATCCCCTGTATTCATGTGGTGGGCGATGCGGACGCCACAGTGCCCATATGCGAGAACACCACTGTCGTCGAGCAACGGCTCCGCGCTCTGGGCGGACACATCAA
>JAGLDW010000545.1 GCA_023145395.1 Lentisphaeria bacterium
CTTCGGGCATCGTGCCGAGTCACGACGGAACGCGTGCGGGCTTGCTGGCCAGCATGGAGCGTGCGGGCGTCGATGGGGCGTTGAATTGCCCGATCGCCGCGCGGCCGGACCAAGTGCGTTCCATCAATCGCTGGGCGGCGGAGCAGAACGCCTGGCCTGTGCTCTCCCTCGGTAGCATTCATCCCGATTGCGACGACGTCTATGGAGAGCTTCGCCTTGCTGCGGAACTGGGCCTTCCCGGGGTGAAAATGCATCCCGAGTATCAACAATTCCACATTGAGGAAGAACGTCTTGTCCCTGTCTGGCAGGCGTGTGACGAGTTGGGATTATCCGTCTTGCTCCACTGCGGGGGGGATCTGAGCTTTCCCGACGCTGTCCACCGCACGACTCCGACATCCGTGCGTGGCGTGATCGACACATTTCCCCATCTCAAGTTCATCGCCGCGCATTTCGGCGGATGGCGGCAGTGGGAGGAAGTGGAGACGCACTTGATGGGCACGAGAGTGCTGTTAGACCTTTCCTTCGTCTTCGGCGACCTTCCCGACGCCGAGATTGTCCGACTTGTCCGAGCGCACGGCGTTGACAAGGTGTTCTTTGGTTCCGATGCCCCCTGGCGCCCGCAGGACGAGGACTTGCTGGCATTTCTACGTCTCCCTTTCACAGATGCCGAGAGGGATGCGATTCTCTGGGGCAATGCAGCTCGACTGCTTGGTTTCTCCGAGTCGGGTGCCGAGGAGTCTGCGGACTCCGCAGAAGATTCGCCCTCCGTGGACCGGGACGCGGCGCTGGCATTGGCGGACGAGGCCTTTCTCCATCAATGCCGTGTGGATTGTTTCCGAGGGTCCGGACGAGGTGGCCAGAAGCGAAACCGCACCGATTCGGCCGTGCGGATCACGCACGAGGCAAGCGGCATGTCGGTGACCTGCGACGACACGCGGTCGCAGCATACGAATCGCCGACACGCCCTGCGCAAACTTCGGGAGGAGATTGCATTGGCGCTGCGTTGCACCGCGCCGGCCCAGTGGTCGGGCCAATGGCGGCCAGGGGCGAAGTCTGCAGAGTACGCACAGTGGCTTGCAGTGGTGATCGACGTGTTCGAGGCACGCGGGTGTCGCGTCGGTGAAGTCGCCGCCTTTTTTGGGGTCAGCAGCGGGCGGTTTCGCCGGGATCTCTCCGCGAATCCCCGCGCGTGGCGTCTGCTCAACGAACTTCGGACGGCCCACGAACTTTCCCCCCTGCGGGCGTAAGAGCCACGGAACCCGCAAGGCGAGAAACAGTGTCCCCGGGAGGGCGAACCGCCCGTGAGCCGTGCCCTGCGAACTGCGCAAAGCGTGCCCCGGGAGGCGAACGGCCCGTGAGCAGTGCCCTGCGAACTGCGCAAAGCGTGCCCCTGGAGGGGCGAAGCTCCCGCTGAGCCGTGCCCTGCGAACTGCGCA
>JAGLDW010000546.1 GCA_023145395.1 Lentisphaeria bacterium
CCTCGGCCTTGATCCCCTGGCCTCCCCGGCGATCCTGACATTTGGATCACGGCCCAGGGCCGCATCCAGCATTTTCCTGACAGTTAACTGCATATTTTCAACCACTTAGGACATGGCATGATCATTGCTCTATGACTGGGCAGATTAGGCACCTGATGACACGGAGGTCTAGCATGCGCCTGTTCCAGAAAATGCTCCTGTGGTTGTTCGCCTTGATGATGCCGCTCACCATCGCCGCCTGCTACGGCACTCAGTTCGACTACGAATGCTCAGGCGAGATCACCGACGGTTACTGCGACGGCTATGGGATTTGCTACGAATGTGATCCATGTGGCAGATGCCAGGCCCTGCCCGACACCGAGTGCTTCGAGAGCAGTGATTGCCTGCAAGAGGAGGTCTGCGAAAGCGGACACTGCTTACCCGATCCGGCCCTGCAATCCACGGGCTGCAGCCAACACAGCGACTGCCCGGAAGGTGAACTCTGTGCCGAAGGCGAGTGCAAACCAAGTGCCCCTGACGGAAGCGCTTGCCAAATCGCTGAAGACTGCCCCGGCGCACAAGTCTGCCTCGACCAGGTCTGCACCTGGCTCTGCGCCATGAACTCAGACTGCCCTGAGAGCATGGCTTGCGTCGATCACCAATGCAGGCCCATCCCGGAAAGCAGTTGCACAAGTGCCGCCGATTGCCCCGACGATCAGCACTGCATCGACGCCCGATGCAGAAGCCTCTGCGGTTCGGACGTCGACTGCCCCGTGGATCAACTTTGTCAGGACAACCTCTGCCAGGCCCGTCCCGAACCCGAGCCCGAATGCATTCGGGACGCGGAATGCGAGGACGGTCGCTTATGCATCGATGCCCGCTGCCGGGATCTTTGCCAGTCCGACGAAGATTGCTCAGAGAGCGCCTTCTGTGACTGCGGCATTTGTCGGGACCAGGACGAAATTCCTCCCGAATGCCGCTTTAACGGCGACTGCGAAGCCGAGGCCGAATGCGTGGACAGTCAATGCCGCAGGCCCTGCTGCGAAAACTCGACATGCGCCACCAATGAAATCTGTCAAGCCGGCTATTGCCATGATCCGGCCGCCTGCACCTGCGATGTGGACTGCCCAGAAGGCCAAAACTGTTTGGACGGCCGCTGCCAAGCGTGAAAAATCGTCACAGTCCCACCACATCCAATCTGGAACAATCCATGCGGCAATTCATGCCATAGCCAGACTGGAACACCCCTAAAGTCCTGAAACAACTATTCACTACATGATTCCGGTCCCCTTCCGACTTGGCAAGGTCCTTGCGATGTATAGAGAAACGAATGGAGGCGTCATGCGAGTTCTCACCCTGGCTATTTTGTTTTTCCTCTGCCAAACGGAAAATCTTCAAGCCGGCGTGGACGCCCCAGGAGGACTGAGTTTCGAATTCGGCACGGAAAGCGGCGAAGCCTGTGGCGACCTCTCTGGAGTCGAGGACAGCTTCACGGAACCAAGCTGGTCCGAAGCCTATTTCTCTTCCGACGCCTCACAATTCGGCGAGCAGGGTGTGCTCATCTGGGCCGGTTTCGCCTTGGAGGGTCCGGATGGACTGCGCCACGCCACCTTGCTGCTGGACCTGGATCCCGAATCACAAACCTCGGACAATCGTCTGCCGGCCTCTGCATGGACCCTGCGTTATTCAGAACATCGAGGAGATCAACTTCTCTTCGAGGCCGACTTCATCACCGGTGAAGTGGGCCTCTTCAGTTATCGCTCCGGCGAAGACGACGAGGGGAGTATCGATGGCTGGTTCAACTTGCTCATCACCGACAGCCAGGCGCAGGGTCCCGGTTGCCGCATGCTCTTGAAGGGTCGCTTTGGCGCCCAAACCAGCGAATCCGTCGGGTCGGTGGGCGGTGAAGGAACGTGGACGGAAGCCGACAGCACGGATCGTGGCTGCGACTCCTCGGGCACGGACGCGGTCTGGTTCGGCTGCGAGGCCGTAGCCGAGGACGATGGCTACGAAGACAGCGGTTGCGGCGGCTACGACGACGACGGTTCGGGCTGGTCGACCGAGGATACGACCACGGATAG
>JAGLDW010000547.1 GCA_023145395.1 Lentisphaeria bacterium
CCTCGGCCTTGATCCCCTGGCCTCCTCGACGATCCTGACATTTGGATCACGGCCCAGGACCGCATCCAGCATTTGCCCGATAGTTACCTGCACAAATTCAACAACTTAGTACATGGCATGATCATTGCTCCATGCTTAGGCATCTGATGACACGGAGGTCTAGCATGCGCCTGTTCCAGAAAATGCTCCTGTGGTTGTTCGCCTTGATGATGCCGCTCACCATCGCCGCCTGCTACGGCACTCAGTTCGACTACGAATGCTCAGGCGAGATCACCGACGGTTACTGCGACGGCTATGGGATTTGCTACGAATGTGATCCATGTGGCAGATGCCAGGCCCTGCCCGACACCGAGTGCTTCGAGAGCAGTGATTGCCTGCAAGAGGAGGTCTGCGAAAGCGGGCACTGCCTACCCGATCCGGCCCTGCAATCCACGGGCTGCAGCCAACACAGCGACTGCCCGGAAGGTGAACTCTGTGCCGAAGGCGAGTGCAAACCAAGCGCCCCTGACGGAAGCGCCTGCCAAATCGCTGAAGACTGCCCCGGCGCACAAGTCTGCCTCGATCAAGTCTGCACCTGGCTCTGCGCCATGAACTCAGACTGCCCCGGGAACATGGCTTGCGTCGATCACAAATGCAGGCCAATCCCGGAAAACACTTGCACAAGTGCCGCCGATTGCCCGGACGATCAGCACTGCATCGACGCCCGCTGCAGAAGCCTCTGCGGTTCGGACGCCGACTGCCCCGTGGATGAGCTTTGTCAGGACAGCCTCTGCCAGGCCCGTCCCGAGCCCGAGCCCGAATGCATTCGGGACGCGGAATGCGAAGACGGTCGCTTATGCATCGATGCCCGCTGCCGGGATCTTTGCCAGTCCGACGAAGATTGCCAGGAGAGCGCCTTCTGTGACTGCGGCATTTGTCGGGACCAGGACGAAATTCCTCCCGAATGCCGCTTTAACAACGACTGCGAAGCCGAAGCCGAATGCGTGGACAGTCAATGTCGCAGGCCCTGCTGCGAAGACTCGGCATGCGCCGCCCATGAAGTCTGCCAAGCCGGCTATTGCCATGATCCGGCCGCCTGCACCTGCGACGTGGACTGCCCGGAAGGCCAAAGCTGCTTGGACGGACGCTGCCAGTCGTGAAAAATCGTCACAGTCCCACCACATCCAATCTGGAACAATCCATGCGGCAATTCATGCCATAGCCAGACTGGAATACCCCTAAAGCCCTGAAACAACTACTCGCTGCAAGATTCCGGTCCCCTTCCGACTTGGCAAGGTCCTTGCGATGTATAGAGAAAAGAATGGAGGCGTCATGCGAGGGCTCACCCTGGCCATTTTGTTTCTCATCTGCCTGCCGGAAGATCTCCAAGCCGGCGTGGATGCCCCAGGAGGCCTGAGTTTCGAATTCGGCGCGGAAACCAGCGAAGCCTGCGCCGACCTCTCCGGGGTCGAGGACAGCTTCACCGAAGCAAGCTGGTCCGAAGCCTATTTTTCTTCCGACGCCTCACAATTCGGCGAGCAGGGTGTGCTGATCTGGGCCGGGTTCGCCCTGGAGGGTCCGGATGGACTACGCCACGCCACCTTGCTGCTGGACCTTGATCCGGGACAAGCGCAAGCCCCGGACAATCCCTTGCCGACCTCTGCATGGACACTGCGTTATTCAGAACATCGAGGGGATCAACTTCTCTTCGAGGCCGACTTCATCACCGGCGAGGTGGGCATCTTCAGTTATCGCTCCGGCGAAGACGACGAGGGGGGTATCGATGGCTGGTTCAACTTGCTCATCACCGACAGCCGGGTGCAGGGTCCCGGTTGCCGCATGCTCTTGAAGGGTCGCTTTGGCGCCCAAACCAGCGAATCCTTCGGGTCGGTGGGCGGTGAAGGAACGTGGACGGAAGCCGACAGCACGGACCGTGGCTGCGACTCCTCGGGCACGGACGCGGTCTGGTTCGGCTGCGAGGCCGTGGCCGAGGACGATGGCTACGAAGACAGCGGTTGCGGCGGCTACGAAGACGACGGTTCGGGCTGGGCGACCGAGGATACGACCACGGATAG
>JAGLDW010000548.1 GCA_023145395.1 Lentisphaeria bacterium
AATTCTCCCTCGTAGATGTCGGCGGTAATGCCGTCGAGCGCACGCACCGTCTCGTCGCCGAGCTGATAGTAGCGCTGAACCTCTTCCGTGTGAATGAGTACGTTTTTCTCACTCATGGGACATCATCTCCCCGACTTGGATCTCGATGTTTTTGCGTTCCTCGACGCGATCACACTGCCCGTCGCGGATCCAGACGACACGGTCGCATTTGTCGAGCATCTTCATATCATGTGTGGCGCAGATGACCGTTACGTTCATGTCGGTGCAGAGTCCGACCAGCAGGTCGATGATCTCCTGTCCGGTCTTTGTGTCGAGGTTGGCGGTTGGCTCGTCCGCAAGCACGATGGCCGGTTTGTTGGCGAGCGCCCGGGCCACGGCGATGCGTTGCTGCTGCCCGCCGGACATCTGTGAGGGCTTGTGGGTGAGCCGGTGCCCGAGCCCCACCGTGCGGAGAATCTCGCAGGCTCTGTCGAAAGCCTGTTCCGAGGGCACGCCCGCGAAGGTGAGTGGGAGCATGACATTTTCCAGGCAGGTCATGACGGGGATAAGGTTGAAGGACTGGAAGATGTAGCCGATTTTGCGGCAGCGGAGCCAGGCTAGCTCAAAGGCGTCGAGCTGGGCGATGTCCACATCGTCGATGGACACCTTGCCGCCCGAGGGCTTGTCGAGGCCGCCGATCATATTGAAGAAGGTGGATTTTCCCGAGCCGGAAGGGCCCATGATCGCCAGGAACTCCCCCTCGAAGATGGAGAGGCTGATACCACGCAAAGCGTGGACCTTGATCTTCCCCATCTCGTAGACTTTGCGCACGTCCTGCGTTTGCACGACGACGCGCCGGGTATCGTCCCGGTCGTCGAAGAACAGGAAGTCTCTGGCGTCCTGTTCGCTGATCTGAGATGTTTCTGCCATGTGGACCCGTCCGTTTTTCTCGCTATGTCTCAGACGTCGGTGCGCAGAGCGTCGGCGGGCATCATCTTTGCCGCCACGACGGCGGGATAGATGGCCGCGACGATGGAGAGCACTGTTCCCGATACGGCCGACACCAGGCCGGCGAGCAACAGTTGCGTGAAGGGGGTGCTGGCTATCAGAAGGCTTGTGCCGGCGCTGAACATGTAGGCTACAAAGGGGACGAAAAATCCGAGCGCGGTCCCCACGATGGCGCCCAGCGTCCCGACGACGAAACTCTCGATGAGAAAGAGCTTGACCACAAAGCCCGAGAGGGCGCCGAGGCATTTCATGGTGCCGATTTCACGGAAGCGCTCCGTCACGCTCATGAGCATGGCGTTGGAGATGCTGATGACGGTCACCAGCATGGAGACGATGGTGATCCATATCTGGCGTTTGCGCTTCTGCAGGATCTTCTTCGCCCGCTGGGCGATCTCCTCCTCGGTCATGGCGTAGGAGAGAGAGGTGTAGAGGGCGTGCTTGTTCTTCTTGCGCAGCGATTCCTCGTTGTAGCGTCCGTAGAAGTAGTCGAGAATCACGGGCTGGTGCATGGCACCCAGGAGTTTGGAGAGCTGGGTGTCGTCGAGCTTGGGCAGCGTCTCGTCGAGAAGCATGAGGACATGGGCGCCTTTGACAAGCTCTTCCTTGCTCTGGACAAAAGTGAAAGCGGAGCCATCGAAACCGGCCAGCGTGGACAGGGTGACCGCCTCCAGGGCGTCTGGCTTCGTCTGCATCACCGTGATGGCATGCGCGTCGCAGCGGGCGGCGATGAGACGCACGAGGCGCAGGCGGTGATCGTCCACGAGAGGGCCACTGACCAAGACGGCGAGTTTCCGTCCCTTGAAGGTGCCGATCTCGTCTTCGATGAGCTTGAGGAGCCGTCGCACCTCGGTCTTGGTGCGGGTCTCGTGCTCGAGCCCGGATCGGAGCGCCTCGCCCGTGAGCACACTCATGAGGAACGCGATGCCGAGGACCACTCCGCTCATCGTGATCAGCGAACGGCCCAAGCGGATCTTGAGGCCGCGCAGGGTGATGCGGATGGCGACCGGCCAAGGCAGGATCACCTGTTCTTCCACCGCTCGCGGTTTGTCGCTTATGTTGCTCATGTCAGCCTTTTGCCAACTCTCTGTCTCTGTCCCCAGCCGATGGGTGGGGGATGTGGTCTGCTCGCTACAGGGGGAGGCCGGAAATCGCCTTGCTGATCAGGGTGACCGCAACGCACGCCATGCCGACCAGTCCCTCGCCAACCAGGTAGCCCGCCATCACAACGGGCAGGACTTTCAGGACCCGTTCACGACCGAATCTCTTGTGAAGATAGAAGCGTGCGATGAGGGCGCCGATGATTTCCAGGACGAAGACGTGGCAGCTGTGGCCGATGCCCCGCACGAATCCATAGATGAACATGATGGGTGCGCCGAAGCGGTGCAGGATGGCGAACATGATGACCGTCGCCAGAGTCCCCGAACCCAGGATCACTGGCTTGAAAGCCTTCTCGAACATGGTCTCGACCAAGCCATCGCCCGTGGTTGCAGACCACATGATGAGACTGCGCTTGACCTGCTGGTCCCACATGACCTCGGTCCAGGGAAAGATGGCGGAGGGGATCTCGCTGGAGTGCCAGATGAAGCTCCAGAAAATGAAGCCGAGGAGAATGGTGAGCGGCATGCGGAAGAGATCAAGTTTGATGTAGCTGGTGAACTTGGTGCCGGTGAGTTCCTTGATTCGGAAGCTGTTGGCCTGGGTGCCAAAATTCTCCTCGGGGAAGGGAGCCAGCCAGACATTCAGCCCCTTGGTCCCGCTGAGAAGGATGGCGGCCTCTCGGATGAAGGGTATGTCCACATGTTGCCCGTTGACGGCGATCATGCGGGCATTCAGATAGGAAAGGACGGGGGTGAAAATGAAAGCGAAAAAGATGAGAAATAGGATGGGGAAGTCGGGAACCAGAAGCTTGCAGAGCACGCACATGCCGATGGCGGCGATGAAATAGCCCACGAAACAGAGCTTGAGACTCCAGTCTCCACGTCCTGGGGGCGTAGCCCAGGGATCCTTCCTGTCTCCCATGATATCCTTGCGTGCCTGCCGTTGTTCCTTGAAGTTGGTGTACATCGCCTTTGCGGTTTGGGAGAGGCTGATGATGGCGATGCCCATCGCGCAGCCGATGCCGAAGCTGAAGTAGAAGTCGATGCTGTTGGCGATGCCGGTGTCGACGGTCCCCATACCGGGTTGCCAGGTCGTCAGAATACCCGTTTTCACGAGGATCGGGTTGAGGAGGAAGGTCATGAGGATGGCCAGGCCAGTTCCCTGAATGGCCCGCCAGGGAATGATCATGCCGGTGAGGACCAGGGAGAGCCGCCAGGTGATGCCGGTTGGCACGGCGGGAAGCAATCCCTCCGTGATGGTGGTCGAATCGAACCAGGGGATGGGGAACAGCATCATGGGCTTGGCCAGGAAGGCGCCCGTGATGACGGGCAGGCCGATGTAGAAGATGCCGAAGCCAAGCCCTAGCATGGTTCCGGAGGAGAAGGCTCGCCATTTCCAGGCGTTTTTCTTGTCGCCTGCATCGGCAATGGCCATGGAGCCCTGTGCGCTGATGGGCGCGAAGGGGAAGGGGAGACGCTCGAAATCGCTGGTGAGGCGGAAGAGCCCGTAGCCGAGCGTCCAGCGTTTGATGAAGCCGAGAACCCAGGTGGCGATGCCGAAGATGAGAAACGGCATGATCCAGTCCTTGTGCAGAAACGTTCGTTCCGTGATGGCGGTCGAGTCTGGCGAGGGCGCCCACCAACTTGGAAACTGGCCTGCGAGCCCCGCTGCCATTACCGGATCGCTGCGCACGATGTAGGCGCGACGCACAAACCCCCCGAACAATCCGGTCTGCGCGCCCATCATGGCGCCGGAGACGGCCAGCAGGAGCACCACCTCCTGGCGGCTCATGCTCTTCATGGCGCGTCGGCTGACCTCGCTGAAGATGATCAGCGTCACCCATGGGGCGGCGCCGAGGCCTCCGCCATTGATGAGGCCGAGGTAGATGGCGCCTGGCAGCATGAGCACGCCGCAGAACAGCGCGCCGAGCATGGTTGTCCAGGTGAATCCGTCCTTGTACTCGGTCGGCGTCTCGAGGATGGACCGGTACAGTTCGAGTTCTTTATCGTGTGTTTGTCGCTGGGCGCTCACTGGTTATCGCTCTCCGACGCTTGGTCGTTCTCGGCTTCGTCTTCCTCGTCTTCCTCGTCTTCCCGCTTGCGCAGTTCGGCGATGTAGGCTTGGATCTTTATCTCTTCCGCATCAAGGAGCTCATCGGATGCTCCTAGCATGCGCCGGGCGCGTTGCAGGAAGGTGAGTTTCTCGGTTTCGGGCACCACTCGCCAGTCCAGGAAGTGCTTGCGCAGGATTTTGAGGAACAGGTAGTTGGTGCGCACCCATGCGGAGACGCCGCCGGAGAGATGTGTGAGAGTGAGATGCGCGACCGTCTGGCCCGTTTCCGCATCTTCGCTGAACTGCATTTCCATCTCCTGGCTGATGCCCAGGTCGTAGGGGCGTAGCCAAGTGGTCGTGCTGACCATGGACGCGACGGCGCCGCCCTGTTCCTCCAGCGTGCATGTCGGCGCTGTGCAGTAGAACTTGCCCGTTGATCCCTCGCCGAATTCGTCGAACCAACCCATGAAGTAGGCGATAATGGCGACCCGGTCGCGGATGCTGAAGGTGAAGGGCAGGTCGAAACTGATCTTGTCGCCCTCTGGATCCGGGACGCGCCACTTCATTTCGTCGGCGGGTGCGGCTAGACGCGCGGCGGCTCGCGCGGGGAACCAGGTGCTGAGGAGCACCGCGATCATGATGACGACCGAGTACATGACCGCATAGATGCTGGAGTAGTTGATGGTCATGCCCGCATCCCAGCCGACCAGGGTGACGACCTTCCCGGCCATGTTCGCCACCAAGTATCCTCCAAGCGCTCCGATCACAGCGTACACGCATGCTTCGGCGATAAACAGGAAGAACACATGGAAGGGATTGAGCCCAACCGCGTTGTAGACGTAGATCTCGTCCTTTCTCTCGTAGACGCTGCCGCGCATGGTGTTGAGAACCGTGAGCGAGGCGATGAGCAGGGGTATGAGCAGTTCCAGGTAGTTTGAACCCTTTGGACGGCGGAAGCGGGCGCCGAAGTAGGCCGTGTCTCCAATGCCGAAAAAGGCTTTTGCCCCCGTTTTCTCCAGGTAGCGGTCGAGGATTTTGCGCACGTTCTTGTGGCTTCCCGCCTTGGTGAGGTCGATGGCGATGGAGGCGACATGCCAGCCCGAGGTTTTGGAGCGGTCGTTGGCGATGATGATGTCGTCTCCGCTGAGGCGTTTCATCAATTCGGGCTGTTCGTCTTCGTCCGTGTCGTCGTCCCGCGGTCGTCCGATGATGGATTCGACATCGTAGGGGGCGAGGGTTTCTCCGTCCAGATCGTGGATCTGCTCGAAGCGGTTGCTGTCATAGATTCCCTTGACGCTGAGCACCGTGCCCTGGACCATGATCCGCACATTGCTGGTCGCGACCCTTTCCGGCGTGATCTTCATTTCCGCAGCCATGCGGCCGGGAATGAAGCAGGTGTCCGCCTCGTCGTCGCGGAACCAGTAGTGCTTGTGCTTCTCGTCATCGACATGGGGTTTGGTCTTGGTTAGGAACATGCGGCCGAAGGGGATGGGCTCCTTCTGATTCAGACGCAGTTTCCCCTTGAAGTGGCAGACGACGGTTTCGGGCTTGGGCTGACGCTGCTTTGGAAACAGGATCAGTTCGGCTGCGGGGAGACGGTGCGGCTCGCGCTCGGGCCTTGCCTTTGCCTCCTCCTTGATGATCTCGTCGATCTTCTCGCGCTCTTTGCCCTCGGCCTTAAGCTCTTTCCGCCGCTTCTGTTCCTCGTCCTCCATCTGGAGCTTGACGACGCGTTCCGCGGCGATGTCCTCCGGGGTGATCAACTTGTCCTTGCCGTCCTTGATCGCGGCGAACTTGTCCGGGTCGAGGAGGTTGATGACGGTCAATTCCTTGCCCTTGAGATTGACGGTCGGCTTCTCCTCGCCATTGACCATGTCCACGGTGATGCCGAGTCTGGCTGCGACACTCAGGGGAAGGATGCAGGATTTCTCGCTCTCGGTCTGGAACCAGGTGTCGCCGCAGAGGAGAAAATCCTTGATCTCGTAGTCGGCCGACATGGGCATGCCCATCGAACCCTTCGAGGCATACTTGAGTTTCTTTCCATTCGCATCGCGGACGAGGGTGACGGGAAGATTGTCGATCTCCTCGGGGCTGATGTAGGTTTCCGCCTCGAGTTTCTTGTTCATGGGCATCAGGCCCCAGAGTCCCCCGACGTCCCAGCGGCGGACCGCCACGTCGTAGTCGTTGTCGAAGGCGTTCACCAGCAC
>JAGLDW010000549.1 GCA_023145395.1 Lentisphaeria bacterium
GTGGTCTGGTTGCCAAGATGTCCGAGGGTGTTGCGCCGGATCTGCAGCCCCGTGTAGGGCGCCTTGCCGATGGGGTACTGGACTTCGACATAGTCGTTCTCCACGGCGGTGAAGCAGATCATGACGAAGGTGATCAGCACGAGCGTGGTGGCGGTGAGCGCGGTGCGCACTTTGCGCTTGCGCATGTTGTTGATGCCAAGCAGGAATCCGGTCATGGCCGCGCTGGCCTTGGTGACATCGGCGGTGTGCTGCTGGCCGTGCACGATCTTCTGATACTCCGTGACCGTGGCTCGGAACTTCGCGCTGAGAAAGAAGGTGACGAGAATGCTGAGGATGAGGGTGATGAACCCGAGCAGGATCATGAAGCTGGAGCGGACGATCTGAAATGCGGGATGCAGGCCGCGTAGGCAGAAGAAGACAGCGAGGAAGATGCCCCCGACCCAGGCGATCTGCCAGCGGATGTCACTGCTGCCGATGACCAGTTTCTCCATGAAGAAGGCGAAGGGGATTAAGAGCATCAGGTAGAAGACGATTCCGTAGACTGCCTCGGCCTTGCTGTTCTTGATGACGGGGTGGACGCTGGTGGAGTAGGCGAGGCTGTCCTTCATCGTGTTGAAGGCCTCGTACTGGCTTCCCTCGGCGCGCATCTTTGCGGCGGACTCGGCGAGTCTTCTGGCTTTTGCAGCCGATTCGGTGGTGGGTTCGTCGAGCAGATTGTACTTGCCGTATTTCATGACCCGACGCGAGTTGATGGCGCTCATGCTGCGCGCGAGGTCGTCCTCGGGATGGTAGAGGAAGTTGGCGTCGGCAGCCAGGTATCCCTTGCCGTCGATCTCGTAGTCCTCGGCCGAGATCTTGTCGAAGGACTCTTCGTCCATGTTCAGGCCGATGCCGGCGATGCGCAGCAGACTGGCGTTCTGCGGAGAGCCAAAGAGGAAGGTGGGGAAGAACTTCGCGTCGGGTTCGAGGTAGAGAACGTACTCTCCGGCGTAGAACTGCTCGCTGAAGTGTCGCTTTGGCTTGCTGAAGCCCCGGATCAGGCGCGCCTCCACCTTGTCGTAGAGCTTCATGCTCTGGGGATTCTCCGCCTTGAAGATGTGGATGGGCGTGCAGCGGAACATGATGATGCGGGTCAGTTCGCCAACTTGGTAGACCCGCAGATCCTTGGTCTTGTATTTGCTTTCGTAGCCTAGATCGCGGATCCATTCGATCTCCCCGGTCTCCGGGCGCGAGCGCACGGCGTGAAAATCGACTTTCCACCAACTGTGGGCGAAACTGCCTCGGAAGTTGTAGCGTCCTCGCTCGTCGCTGATCTCCATCGGATAGGGATCCATGAGGTTGGTCCAGTAGCCTCCGCCATTGGTGTAGTGGCGCCAGGAGGCAGGACTCCAGAACCCGCAGGTCATCTGGACGACGCAGTTTCTCTCGGCATGGTTGGGGACCAGCGAGCTGCCGCGGACGGAGGCGCAGAGTCCTTTGAAGTCCCGCGACTTGGGAGGCATGCTGGTGGGGATGATTTTTCCGCCGCCCAGGGCGATCTGCTCCATGCCTGCGACGATGACGCGCACCTGCGCGGTCACGTTGTCCCAATTGATGTCGTCGATGGTGTCCATGGGGCAGGCGAAGAACTCGCGGTTGTCCCCCTTGGTCAGGAGGGCAAAGCTAGTGTACCCCGCAAAGGTCATTTTCGTCGCGTGGAAGAAATTGACGAACCAGTAGGCGCCGCAACTCCAGGCGTCTCCGCTTGCGACGCGGCTGTGGAATCGGTTCGCGTCGTCCACCTCGGGGTAGAGTTTTTCCTGTGCGTACTTGAACTGGAGTTCGAACTCGCGGTCGGAGGGGATGCACCTGGAGGCCCACCACCAACCTCCGCTGGCCAGCACCAGTTGCTTGGTCTTGTCGGAGAAGTTGACTTCGAGGCTGAGCACGCGGCGTTCTGCGTTCTCTCCCCGGATTTCCTTGAAGATCTGCTGGTCCTGCTCGTCCTGCTTCTGGTAGAACTCATCGCGGGCGATGCGGTGGTCCAGGCGTTTTTCGAGTGCCTCGATGCGTCCCTTGAGGAAGGTGTCGTAGTTGGGTTCGTACATCTTGGCGTGGAGGACGCCGCCGGCTTCGTTGTGGGTTTTCTGCCCGGGGATCCAGTAGGTCCCCTCCTGGTAGTAGCTGCGGTATCCCTTGGCGCGTCCGGCGGGACTGCCCACGGCGATGACATAGGGTTTCCCCCGCATGATGCTGCTGTAGACCAGCGCGCGCTTGTTGAGGGTGAGATAGTGATCCAGCTCCAGCCCTTTTGCGCCGCCCTGGCGCAACCAGCGGACTCGAGCCTGCAGGGCGTCCTCCTGCGCACGCGCCGCCACATCGTCCAGCACCGTGCTCAACTCTTCGCGGAAGAGCATGAGCTGGAACTTTTTCCCTTTCCAGAAATCGTTGTGGCTCTTGCGGTCCTTGACGGTGGAGAAGTACTCGGGTGCCAGGTCGCGGACCTCGCAAAGATCGGCGAAATCCTCCGCCAGTTCCTCTCGCTCCTCAAGGCGTTCTTCGAGCAGTTTCTCCGGCTCCGACTCCAACCCGAGGGCACTGACAAGGTGGCGGCTTCCCGCGCAGGCCTGTCCACGCCCCGCAGTGACTGCGAAGACGATCTTGCGGCGGAACCTCTTGCGGTTTGCAGCAACTTTCTCGCTGGCGAAATGCTCCGCTGTTTTCATCAGTCCCTGAAGTCCGAGCAGTTGGCGTGCGCCGGGGGCGATGCCCGGAATGGGACTCCATGCATCGTAGTAGCTGTTGATCAGCACGGTCTCGTCCCGGACTTCGCCAAATCCCAGATCGGGGTCGAGGATGGCAAAGATGTTGCGGACGGGGGCACGCTCCCAGTCAACACGGGCCTTCAGAGTGATCTTCTTGCCAATGAGGCTCTTATGATCTCCCTTGATGAAGAAAACGGGAACATTGATGGAGGCGTGGGAGTCTCTGCGCCGGTAGAATCCAGGCTTTGGCTCGTGATCTTCGTCAAGAAAATAGAGGATGGCTCTGGCGCCGAAGTTGGCGTAGTCCTGAAAGCGTTCGCGGATGCGCAGGAGCATGATGTTGCCGGCGGCGGCGTCGAGCGCCTCGATCTTGTCCTCGCCGTCCGGATCGCCCTTGAAGACGACCGTTCCGGTGATGCCCTCGGGGGGTGTGGTGGCGGTGCGTAGTCGGTTCGGGTAGTAGGGATGGATCTCGAAGTCGGGTATGGGCTTGCCATCCTCGTCGAGGAGGTGGCAGAACTTCGTCTTCGGCACGACCACCTCATGGTCCTGGAAGAGTACGCGGTAGCCCATCTCGCGGAAGCGTTTTTCGAGATGCTCGGCGGTTTTGTCGAAACCCTCCGCGCCGGAAAACCGTGAGCCGAAGGCCGTGTAGGTTTCGAGATCTTCCCGCAGAACGGTGGCGGTGATGTCCCGGTTGACGGCCTCGTAGTCGGGGGTTTCGGAGTATGGATTCGGCAGTATGGCTTCACGGGGTTTGATCAGGGAGTTGAAGCCAAAGCCGATCGCCACGACGCCGACGAAGCCGGAGACGATCCAAGCCAGGGATGTGAGCCACTTCTTCATAGTGTCGGACTGAGCCCTTTTTAGCAGCGGTCCATGTTTTTCCGGTTAGAGCACATGGGGGACGTGGAAGCCTTCTGTGTAGCCGAAGGCCGACAGCGCCAAGGCGACGAGATCCCAGAGGATGTAGCTTGAGACGGCGCCGAGGAAGATGCCCATGAAGAAAGGGGTCATGATCTTGCGCACGAACATCACG
>JAGLDW010000055.1 GCA_023145395.1 Lentisphaeria bacterium
CGCGCCATCTCCTGGCACAACTTGTTTCGCCAGCACAATTCGTGCTGGTGGTGGACTTCGTGGGGTTGCGACTACACACCATTCAATCCGGATGGCACGCAGACCCGCTACGGAAAGTGGTACTTCGACGAGGCACGCGAGTTGCGCGGGGGGATCGGCAAACTGCTGCTGGGGAGTCGACGGAGCGACTCGGGGGTGGCGATCCTCTATTCGCAGGCGGACCACTTCGCCTCGGCGTTGGCGAGGCATCTCGCGCCAAAGGCTCCCTACGGGAATTGGATGCGCAACCTGGAGGCGGCCGGGCGTGTAGTGGAGGATTGCGGGCTGCAGTATCGTTTTGTCGCGCGTGGCAGCCTCAACGAGGAAGGTCTTCGCGGGTATCGCGCCCTCGTGCTGCCGCTGGCCACCTGTCTGTCCGACGGGGATATTGCCGCCTTGCGCGATTTCGTGGAAGAGGGTGGCACGCTCATCGTCGATGGGCGCCTGGGGCTGCTCACCGAGAACGGAGGCATTCGCGCCCAACGTCCGTTCGCCGACATTCTCGGGATAGATCCCTCGGCTGGCATCCAGGCGTTCAAGGCGGTTGAGCCCTTGCGCAAGGTGGACATGGACGGCGAGGCCATGGAGTTGCCGGCACTCGGTCCTGGCACCCTGTTGGCAAGCGTGCCGCTAGGCAAGGGGCGCATCATCCGCACGAACCTCGCGTTCCGCCGCATCGCCGCCGGACGAGACACGAAGGAAGACCGTCCGCTGGCCAAACGCTTTGCAGCGTTGCTGCGCGAAGCTGGCCTGTCCTCCCCCGCGACGCTTTCACCGGCACCTGTGTGCGTGGAACAGACGCTGTTCCAGCAGGGCGCCGCACGCTACCTATGCCTACAGCAGGACATTCACCAGCGCGGACTGGCGGCACAGCGTTTTGTGATCACGATTGCAGAGCCCGGGTTTGTGTATGACAGCCGCACGGGAACACCGTTGTCGGACAACCGACTTGAAACCTGGGATGCGGAAATCTCGCGCGGACGTCCCCGGGTTTTCGCCATCTTGCCGTATCGGGTTCCTGAGTTGAAGATTTCCTGCGCCGGAGTCGGGAGGCTGGGCGAGGTGGCGTCCTTCCGTGTCAAGGTCGAGGGCAGTGCGGGTGTTGTTGGTCGGCATGTGGTGCATCTCTCCGTCTTCGCGCCCGGCAGTACCGTGGAGCATCGCCTCTACTCGACCAACATCGATTGCCCGGGCGGAGTTGGACGCGGCACGGTTCCTTTCGTTGTCAATGACTCGCCAGGCGAGTGGCGGTTCGAGTTCCGGGACGCCGCCACTGGGGTGCAAGCGACGCACACCCTACTCATGAGACACTAGCCTGATTGATTCACGCAGCGGTCCTTTGGCCCGCTGCGCTTGGATCGCTCAAAGCGGATGATGAATTCAGGCCAGCAAGATGATCGCAGATCTTGTCCCCGAACCTTGCCCAATGCCATGAAGTTTCTATCCGTATGCGCTTTGGGTAGGTCCGCCGGGCCCCGG
>JAGLDW010000550.1 GCA_023145395.1 Lentisphaeria bacterium
CCCGCAGGCTGATCAGCCTGCGGGCGGGAGGGGGGGAGGCAGAGGAGACACTCTCTAGCGAGTCATCAAGAGAAGAGCAATCTCTCGCTCCACCGCCACAAGGACGGTGGTGGCGGGAAAATCGTACGACATCGGAGGTGACATGAAAACATTCCCCAGTTGTTGGCGTCGAAGTGTGTGCATTCTTGCTGGTCTGCTCGCGTTGGGATTGTCTGCGGTGGCCGCTCCAGAGGCGGGGCGTGTGACTAGTCCGGTTGTCACGGAAGTGGCGCGAGTGGACGGGATCGCGGACGAACTGTTCTGGAAGCACGCCGCCATTCCGGGGACGCTGGTTCCCATCGGCGTGGCGGACGGCAAGGCCGAGGCAGCCACCCGCGTGCGCATCTGCCACACGAAAACAGACCTTCTCCTGCACATCGTCTGCGAGGGAGAGAGTCCCAAGCAGAAACGCCTGAGCCGCGACAGCCGGGATGTCTACCGGCGGGATCACTTGGAACTGTTTCTGGATCCCACGATCGACTCCCCGGACTACTGCCAATTCGTGGTGGACAGTGCAGGCACGGTGCGTGACGTATGGGTTGGCACGGCGGAGGATCCCGCGAGGAGAAAGAACTGGGACAGTGACTGTGAGGTGGCGACGGTGCATGGCACGAATGGGTGGCAGGTGGAGATTCGGATTCCGTTCGCCTCGTTTGCCGTGCCGGTGCCGCTCGCGGGCACGGCCTGGCGTCTGAAAATCGGCCGTGACGGAGGACCAGTGACTACGGCCATGTGGCCTCCGAATCCTACAACCAGCTTCCACGCGCGGGCTGTCGATGCCCTGCTCTATTTTGAGCGAGACAATCTGTTGCGCAACGGCGATTTCGAGAGTGGTGAGGACCGCAGCGGCGCGCCTGCGCCCTGGTCCGCGACCTTGACGAGCACCGAGGTGGACAACGCTCCCCAGGGAACGGTCCAGACGGTGGTGGAGGGTGCGCTGGCCGGAGAACGTTCGCTGCGTCTGACGAAGCTGCGGGGTGCGATGTGGTGGCCGCAGGTGTGGGATTCCGGCTATGCTCTGTCGCCAGGCGGCGTGTACGAATTGTCCGCGCTGGTTTGCGGCAGTCTGCCGCGGATGAATCTTCGCGCCACGCAGACGGGAGGAGAGAAAAGGCTGAAAATCAGCAAAACCTGCACCGTGCCACGGGAAAACCCGGCCCGCATTGCCATTCGCTTTGCGGTGGCCGACGAAGCCAAGCAGGTCGCCATCGGCATATCCGCTCCACGTGTGGAGGGGTCTGTTCTAATTGACGAGATGGTGCTGCGGCGTGTGCTTGACACTGATGGTGCGGAGCGCAGGAGCTTGCCGAAGCCTCTGGTGTATGTGCCCGATCCCGACCCAATCCACGGGCTCGATGCGCACGTGGAACGCGTGGGCGTGAAGCCATGGGATCTGTTTCGCAGAGATGACGGGCTGCTCACCTCCCGGATCCTGTTCAAAGACCGTGTGCACGGCACGGATCTATGGCGGATCGATCATTCGCGCTCGACCCAGTATGTGGTGACCGCTTCCATCTGGTCGGGCTGGAACGCGGACGGATCTGTTCTCATGTGCAATGGGCGGCGTCCCTGGGACGGTGATGACGTGCCGAGCCGCTGGCTGTTCAATGCGGACTTCTCCCGCATGCGCCCCATGCCGCATGGCAGTCAACCTTTGTGGGATCTTGAGGATCCCGGCGTCTACTACTCCTTCGCTCACGAGGATGAGAATGGCAAGCGGGTAACCGCGATTTACAGGATTCCGTTTGCGTCTGGTGGCGCGGCGAAACGGCTGGCGACTTTTCCCGCGCGTCCGAGAGACCGCTCCTACGGATTGACGCGGGACAATCGCTCGGTGTTCGTGACGGACTGCGACGGTGGCGAATGGGTTCCCTACACCCCGTGGCCGGACAAGCCGCTGCCGTCGATCCGGGTTTTGGACTGCTACGGTTCGGTCTTCGGAGAGAGCGAGCCATATCCCTCGTTGGACATTGCAGCCGAGATCGATGGCGTGCCGCACATCCGGATTCTGAAGGGAACCCGCGTCTACACCAGCGATGGGCGGGCGGAACGGGTGATCGTCCCCATCTGCGGGCATCACGAGTATCTGCGCATGTTCGCGAGCGGACGCGTCCGCTTTCCGGAGGATGCGGGGGCACGCTTGCCCTCGACCAAGGACGTGAACGAGTTGTTCGATGTCTACAAACTCTATCCCTCGTGCAGTCACGGTCATATCAGCTACTCGCCCGATGGCGAGTATGTGGCCTGGGACGGAGAGGCGCGCTCCTACCGCGTCCGCGACAACGGGGACCTGCAGAAGCTCGGAGATCTCACGTCCAACGGGTGGGTGTACCACACCTGCTGGTTCGAGGATCCACGCTCCTACGTGACCGTCGTCCGCCCCTACAGTCGCTACATGAAGGTGGACAATGGGGGCGTGATGGTGCAGGGCTTCGCAGACGGCTCCTGGCAGGCGATCTGCGACATCAAGCAACGGCCCGCCGCCTACTACTACCAGGGCAATTTCGCCACAGTCAGCAGAGATGCCACGAAGATCCACTACGAGTCCAGCATGACGGGGATTCCCAAGAACTATGTCGCCGTGATGGCGCGCCCCCAGGCACCCCGGCATTTGCGTGCCCGCGCGGTCGCGGAGGGAATCCGACTCGAATGGTCGGCGGCACCGCGACATGCCGAGACGCGGGGATATCATGTCTACCGCAGCGCCCGGAGCGGGGAGGGATACGAGCAGCTTACGAAAGACCCCGTCCGTGCATGCTCGTGGACGGACGAGTCTGCGGACTCCGCAGCTGATTCGTTCTATGTGGTCACATCGCTGGAGCATTGCGGTCTGGAGAGTGGACTCTCGAACGAGGCATTTCTCATTGGCAAAGAATCCAGTCCGAAGTTGCTGAGGATCTATGTGGAGACCGAGAGTGCTCTGGTTGATCTCCCCACGGCTGCACGTCCAGGACTGACGCGTCTTCGGGACCGGATGGGAGCGTCGAACTGGTATGGTATCCGTCGTCATCCGAGTGGCAAGAGTGGCAAGGTCCAGCTCACGGTGCCTGTGCTGGTTGCGGGTTCGTATCGCGCTTGGTTGCGCGTTCGTCGTGCAGACGGTGACATGCCTGCCGCATGGCAGGTGGCGGTGGGCGGACGCCCTGCGCGCAAGGTTGCGTGCCAGTCCGGGGAGTGGAGCTGGACTGCCTGTACGGAGAAGGCTCTGGTGCTTGAGACGGGCGATCTGCTTGTCGAGTTGGGGACTGATTCTTCCACAGCCCAGGCGGATGTGTTTCTGCTGGTCTCCGACCCGGATTTTGTCCCCACGGGCCCGCGACCCGAGGATGCGGTTCCCCCAGTTGTTGTGACCGGATTTCGCGCGCAGGCCGTCAGAGACCGTGCCGTGCAACTCTCGTGGGACGCTTCGCCAGCACGCGATCTCGACCACTACAATGTGTACGCTTCGCGCGGCGGCGATGTGAAAGTGGAGCAGCGCTTCCTGATTGGTTCGCCGACGGAGAACGAGTTCGTGGACTGGGGACTCCGTGGTGGGGCGACGTACGCCTATGCGGTCGTTGCGGTGGATCGGCGCGGCAACAAAAGCGCGCCGTGCGCCTCCTCATCGGTGGTGCTCGCCCCCAGGACAACAGCCGAGCAGCACATCGAGCTGCGCTTCGACCAGGCTGCGCTCGAGGGACCATGGGAGAAGAGACAGGTGACTGGCACGCGCGGCGATCAGTTCGTGATCCTGCCGAAGGGCGAGAAAAAGGCCGTGGCCACCGCCGAATGGGAACTCGATATCCCCTTCGACACGACCTTGTACATCTGGCTGCGGTTTCTGCCGGAAGGCGCGGCCAATGTCCGTAGCGCTGCCGTGAAACAGGCTGTCTCTCTGTTGCTTGACGGCAAGGGGGTCGTCTCGCTTGCACCCGGACTCACGGATCTGAGTGTGGCCGATGGGCAAGTCCGTCCGGATCTCTGGACCTGGGCAAGGCCCGGCGGGTGGAAACTGCTGGGTGTGCCTGTCTCTGCGGGAACGCATCGCCTGCGAGTGGCCGATTTGACGCCGACGATTCGCTATGACTGCCTCCATTTGACCGATGAGCCCTCTTGGCAACCCACCGACGGACGACTCTGGCAACGGGACAAGTGAGACACCACGTATCCGAACCGTGCGCAACGCAAGCGGTATGGAGCCTCTTTCGGGACGGGCGCGTGTCAGTTCCATGCCCTGCGAACTGCACGGTCCGTGGAGGGCGAGACTCCCGGCGAGCC